>CAZWXC010000055.1:0-9420 GCA_964637935.1 uncultured Flavobacteriales bacterium
TAAATGGCATTTCATATTACCGTTGAAAGCAAGTAGATTTTGATGGAACTACTACTTATTCAGAACTAAAACTGGTAAATCGCATTTCTGACTTAGACATCAATATCTCTGTTTATGAGTCGGTAATCACCATTAATTATGGTGAAGTTGCCGATCGATATGCTGTTTCGTTATTTGATATGGAAGGTAGAATGGTTTATGACAACCAAGATGATGTAATTGCCAATCAAACGGTGCAGCATCAGCTTTCTAGTAAATTGGCTTCGGGCATTTATCTGCTCAGAATTACGGGCCAAAACAGCCAGTTTTCAACTCGATTATTCATCCCTTAACTTCTTTTTTTCCATGAAAATCAGGAATTGAATTCCCGATTTTCATGGAAAAACATTACTGCATTATTTCTTCTAGCGAAAAAATGGCCTTGTCTAATGTGCCTACATTGCTAAAGACTAAGCTCAGTTTATCATTGCGTTCGCGCATTTGCACACGGTTTCCGTTTTCTTGCACAAACTTTAGCACCTTTTCAAACTTGGGCGATTGATAGTAGCTTGAATCTTGATTGCTTACAAAATAGCCAATCAGCTTTTTGTTTTTGTAAATCACGCGTTCCATGCCAATGTCTTTACCAGCCCAAATCAAGCGCTTGCTCTGCAAAAGGCGGTTTACAGCGGGCGGAATAGGTCCAAAACGGTCGATCAATTGATTCTCAAAATCTTCAAGTTCAACCATATTATTGACATCTGCCAGCGAGCGATAAATGCTCATGCGCTCATTGCTATGGTTGATGTAATCATCAGGAATATGCACTTCAAGATCCGTTTCTATTTGACAATCTTGCACATACACTCGGTTTTTGTTTTCTTCAAACAAATCTTTGAACTCGGTTTCTTTCAGCTCTTCCATGGCTTCTTCCAGAATTTTCTGGTAAGTCTCGTAGCCAATATCGGTGATAAAACCACTTTGCTCTCCACCCAATAAATTTCCCGCTCCGCGTATATCTAAATCGCGCATCGCAATGTTAAAACCACTGCCCAATTCGCTGAATTGCTCAATAGCCGTGAGGCGCTTGCGCGCTTCGTTGGTCAAGGTAGAAAGCGGTGGACACAACAAATAGCAAAACGCTTTTCTGTTTGATCTTCCTACTCTGCCGCGCATTTGGTGCAAATCGCTCAAGCCAAAGTTTTGCGCTTGGTTGATGATAATGGTGTTTGCGTTGGGAATATCCAAGCCAGATTCAATGATGGATGTCGCTACCAAAATATCGAAATCACCATCCATAAATCTGAGCATCACATCTTCTAGCTCCTTGCCATCCATTTGTCCATGAGCAAAATCTACACTTGCTTCGGGCACAATTTTCTTAATCATAGCGCACACTTCGCCAATGTTTTGCACGCGATTATGAATGAAAAACACTTGACCATTTCGCGTAAGTTCAGAATAAATGGCGTCTTTAATAATGGCTTCGTTAAAGGTGTGCAGCTCTGTTTGCACCGGCTGTCTGTTTGGCGGTGGTGTGTTAATCACACTCAAGTCGCGCGCACCCATCAGCGAGAATTGCAACGTTCTCGGAATTGGCGTTGCCGTAAGCGTCAGCGAATCCACATTTACGCGCATCGTTTTCAGCTTGTCTTTTACACCAACACCAAATTTTTGCTCTTCGTCAATGATCATCAAGCCCAAGTCTTTAAACTTCACATCTTGACTCACCAAGCGGTGCGTTCCAATCAGAATGTCAATTTTTCCTTCGGCCAGTTTTCTCAGCGTTTCCTTTTGCTGGGCCGCACTTTTAAATCGGTTTATATAATCTACCGTTACCGGAAAATCAGCCAAACGCGCCTTAAAGGTTTTATAATGTTGCAGTGTAAGAATGGTGGTTGGCGCAAGTATCGCCACTTGCTTGCCATCTGTTGCCGCTTTAAAAGCCGCACGCACTGCCACTTCTGTTTTTCCAAAACCTACATCACCACACACCAATCTATCCATCGGATAGGGTTTTTCCATGTCTTCTTTGATGGCGTTGGTCGCTTTTTCTTGGTCGGGAGTGTCTTCGTAGATAAAACTGCTTTCCAGCTCCGATTGTAAATACGTATCAGGATGATAGGCAAAACCCTTTTTCACCCTGCGCTCTGCGTACAGTTTTATCAAGTCAAAAGCAATCTCTTTTACCTTATTCTTGGTCTTAGTTTTTAGCGCTTGCCAAGCATTAGAACCCAGTTTATTCACCTTGGGTGCCGTGCCTTCTTTGCCCACGTATTTTGAGATGCGGTGCAGCGAATGTATGCTCACATAAAGCTCGTCTCCGCCCGAGTAAATCAAGCGAATGGCTTCTTGCATTTGCCCGTTCACATCTATTTTCTGAATGCCAGAATACTGTCCAACTCCGTGATCAATGTGCACCACATAATCGCCTGGCTGCAAATCCGTAAGCTCTTTTAGCGTAAGCTGTCGGTCGGCATCATTAAAACCTTCTTTCAGTCTATATCGGTGATACCGCTCAAACAATTGATGGTCTGTGTAGCACACCAATTTCAAATCGTGATCTACAAAACCTTCGTGAATTGCCGTGTTTATTCCTTCAAACTCAAAAGGAATTTCGCCCTTCGAGCGGTTTTTTATAATGTCTTCAAAAATCTGGTGAAGCCGCGTTATTTGCTTCGGGTTCGAAGCAAAAATGTAGTTCTTAAAACCATTGTGCTCATGATTCGAAAGATCGTTCATCAGCAAATCAAAATTCTTGTTGAACGACACCTGTGGCGTTTGGTTAAACCGAATTTCCACATCAGGTTTCATGGCCGATGGCCGATCAAATTCCACTTGCGTGAATCCCAACAAATTCTTCAAAAACCGCTCTTCGGAAGTGTAAATTTCGCTTGGATCAAGCTGTTTTACATTCGTTTTTAAGTTGCTGTGTACTTCTTGCGCCTTCGCAAAAGCCTTTTCAATATGCTCTTGTATCAACTCAAAATTCTTGAGCCAAATCACCGAGCTGTCGGGCAAATATTCTAGAAAAGTTTGCCGCGTTTCTTTCTTCGCTTGCTTTTGTACATCCGGTATAATGCTGATGTGCCCATGCTCTTTCACGCTCAATTGCGTCACCGGATCAAACGTGCGCAGGCTGTCCACCTCTTCGCCAAAAAGCTCAATGCGGTAAGGTCGCTCATTCGAAAAACTCCAAATATCAATGATGCCGCCACGTATAGCATATTGCCCCGGTTGATACACAAAATCAGTGCGTTCAAACTCCAGCTCTTGTAGCATTTCGTTCACAAAATCTTGCGAAAGCGCATCGCCCATGTTTATGGCCAAGGTGTTTTTCACCAAGTTTTGTTTCGTAATCACCAATTCAGAAAGCGCGTCAGCGTAGGTCACAATCACAAAATGGCGCTTGCGCATGTTTAGCGCATTCAGCACCTCGGCACGCATCAAGCCATTTTCACCTTCTTTTTTTCGGGGCGAAATATCTTCTATTTCATCCGCGCTGTGTTCGTATGGTTTTTTACCACTGTGCGGCAAAAAGAACACCCGATTCGGTGAAATCAAATTTTGAAGATCGTTGTAAAAATAGGCCGCCTCTTCTCGGTCGTTAAACACCAGCACTTGGTGCACCTCATTTTTCTTAAAAGCCGCTGCAGCCACAAAGCTCAACGCAGAACCAGCCACACCCTTAAGTCGGTGGCGTAAAGGCGCAGCAAGGTTTGGCCCAAAATCAAATTGAGCTACCTGTACGCTTTTTTCAAAGTGTTTTTTAAGATCGTCTATTCCCACAATGCAAACGAACCGCGAAAGTGCGCAAAAGTTGATGGAATTCTTACCATCAATTACGGCTGTTTTTTTTGGACGCCATTCACATTTCGTTTTCATCACCAACCATCCACGCGCTATTCGCTGCAATCTTTGCCGCGTTTGGCAAGTTGCGCCACGCCCAAAAACCGAGCTTCCGCTGGTCGCTGGTTTTGGTCTGCTCCACTAAGCCAAACCCAGCAAAGGATTTTCGCTGCTATCGCGGGCGCAGTTATGAGTGGGCAGTTTTTAGTGAGTAGTTTGCAGTCGGCAGTTGGTAATTAGCAGTAAGCAGCAAAAAATAGGCGATAGATTACCCCAAAATGCGAGCCCTGAGCTTCGAGTCATTCCAATCCTTCAAGATCTTAAAGACCTTGAAGGATTTTAACCAAAAAGGCCAGTTCTAAACGACCAACTTTTCCAAAGTTCTAAACTTTGGAAAAGCTGAAAAAGCAAAAGCATAAACTATTTTGTTAAAATACAGCGCGTCATAAACTGTTAGGATAACAAGCAAAACTATCTATCTATCTATCTATCTATCGTCTTGGCTTAGTTATTCCATTTCAATAAGCTAAAGAACTCAGGGCTAGCATTTCAATATTCGCTTATTCTAGAACGTTTTTCAGCTTGGCCACGGAAATTTTCTGGTCTAGTTTTCAGGAAATTAAAATAACTACTTATGAAAAAGCAAACATTGTTTAGGATGACGTTGCTATTTGCAATCTTCATCCCATTTCTTGAACTAGCAGCACAAGAAGGACCAGGAGTCCAATTTAAAAGTGTCGATTGGATGATGAATCAACCGTCTGGAAACTTCGAAACTGATCAAACCAAAAGCGGTGAAGATTGGTGGTATTCTATGACCAAAATGTATGATGCAAGCGATAACCACATTGGATATATCGGAGTTGGATATTCCAATTTTGTGAATGAAGGTTACTATGAAAACATAGGTTGTGTAGACGCTTATCCAACTGTGGCCAAACCAGATTTTCATGTAAACGGTATTGTAATGCCTGACGAAAGCATAGAAAATCATTTGCAAGGTGCAACTTACCAAACCATAGGTCTTTTTGACTTGGCTGGTAAAATGTATCGCTGCCGAACATTAAATGTTGGTGTTTTTTGGGATGTGATACAATCAGAAGATCGACAGTCAATTATAGCGGTTGGTGAATCGAACGCCACAGAGGATATAACGGCTCCTGAATGGAATGATGCGGACCCTAATGGTTTTGTGATATACAATCCAGACGGTTCACCAACAAATACTACTTGGGCTGAGTGTGAAAACTATGGCGCAAACTTGAAGAAAGTGAGTGTTGTAAAAATGGACATGTCACTCAAAACTATTTTCAACTATCAATACGGCTCGTCACTTACTTCCTCATTAACGTTATCACAGCAATATGAAAAAATACTCGGAATTGGGTATGCGGTTACGACTAGGATTATTAATGGAACTGAAAAATATATAGTTGGTGGAATGTGCTTTTCGTCTCCTGCAAATAATTTTGATAATGCCTATATATTAAGCCTTGACAAGGATGGTTTTAAAATAGATGATGACCATCCTTTAGCTTTAAATTACGCTTCTACCGCGCTTGATATAATTAACGGGCCAAACAATGAGTATTACCTATCTGGAAACCAAAGACTTGTTGTTGGAGAAGACGAGCAAGACACACCCGCCATTCCTTTTGTGGCATGTTACCTTACCTCATCTGGTGGCAACTTGGGCAAAACATGGGATAAAGTTTATGATAATTCATTTCATTCTTCGATTAACGAAAGTGCTTTTAATGGTACATATAGCCTTGCCATAGACCATAACAACCGATTATTAATGGCTGTGGTTACATCGTGTACCAAGTATAACAATCCCTCTTTTTCTTACAATCCTTTGGCTGGACATGAAGCAAAAGGCACAGGAATGATTTATACCTTAACCACAGGAACATCTTCAAGTGGTGGTGCAATGACTAGCGCTAACCCAGTATCCATAGGCACAATCAAAGCATATGATTTGAAAATTGGGATAACATCAACTTCGGACATGGGATTTGCGGTAATATCTACAAAAACGCCAAAAAATAATGGCAGTAATTATTGGGATGGATTGGGATTTCACGACTCATTTCCCAATGTAGACCTCCCACCAGGTATTACAGATTGGGAATTTGGTGTAAATGATTACTTTATGCATAATTACGATGCTGATGCATACATAGCAAAATACACAGCAGTATCTGGCCAATGGGTAAAAAAATGGGATAAAGAAATAGACACTGACGAACCAAGAAAACCATTCCCAGGCCAAATAAAAAAGCAAGAATGTGTATATAAAATTGAAGAAGCCGAAGATGGAGGCCTAGTGTTTGCCGGAAATACAAGCCACAACCATGATGATAGCTACTTAGTCAAGGTGCACAGCGACTGCAATCTTGATGAATACAATGACAATGCATTTGACGAACCGACATTTCAAGACTCTGAAAAGTGGATAGAAGTAGCCAATGGAAATGGTACAGACTATTACCTAAGCCAGAGCGAAACTTGGGATGGCGTTTCCAAATCTATTGCGGGAAGAATATTAGTGCAAAACGGTAAAACTTTAATCATTCGAAACTCTACCATCAAGTTTGCTGATGGTGGTAGCATCGGTATTCCTACAGAAGTTATTGTACTGAAAGGCGGTATTTTGGTGGTTGAAAATAGTACACTTACCGTAGAAGATGAATATTGCCCTAACTCTATGTGGTCAGGGATTCAAGTGCGTGGCAACCCAAACACAATGAATGAATACAGCCAAGGAAAAGTGATTGTGTCAAACTCAACTATTGAGCATGCGCGCATGGCAATTCTTGCTGGTGGTGAATTCACCAACACAGGCAAATACGGTTTTCAGGGTGGCGGAATAGTGCGCGTTCTCAATGGCTCCATTTTTCAACACAATAGGTTCGATATTAAATTCTATCCATATCACGCTTCTTACCGAAAACCTCATCTTAATACTTCATACATTCAAAATAGCTACTTTAAAGCTGAAGGTATTTTAAATGACCCTGCTTACATTTATACTACACATGCTACAAATGGCGTGAGTTATCCTTGGGGCACAAGCCAACAAATTCAGCTTTGGAATACCCACGGCATGGAAATCTCTGGAAACACCTTTACTGGAAACAGCACTATCGAACCCTTTCTTTGGGCTACTGGCATTGTGAGCTATGATGCTACATATAAGGTTATCGATAATTCTTTTGACAAAAATTTCCGAGCCATAGACGATTCTTACAGTTCGTCAATATTTGCAGCTTCTGTATTAATAGAAAACAACCAGTTTACTGGCTTTTCGGAGACAGCCGTTTATTTAAAAAACACCAAAGCAGCTCAGGTTGAAGGGAACACCTTCAATTTTGATCACAACACACCAGCGGCTATTGTACCTGACAATATTGGTGAGGGTTCGCATTTAGAGTTTTTAGGTGGGCCAAGTGTTGATCCAATGCTAACAAGAGGGCTGTATTTACATAATAGCCAAGACTATTGGGTGACAAAAAATAATTTTCAAAATAGTAGTTCGGGTTACAGAGGCAATGGACTTACTGTATACAATACCGACTGGGTAAGAGACTTGCTAAACGAAAATTACATTTATGATAACCAATTCAACAACCTTGTTTACAGCAGCTTTGGGAATGGTGAGAATAATGGTGACGGTGATCCAGAAAGCGGTAAAGGCCTCGATTTCAAATGCAATGAGTATGCAAATAATGCCTACGACATCCTCACTACCAGTGGCCCAGGAATTTCACCAGCGCAAGGGTTTGACAACAACGTAACGGCACCAGCAGGTAACACTTTTGACGGATGCGGTTTGCAAAATGCCGAACTCTTTAATAATGGCGAGCCACTAAATCAAGGGTTGCATTACACCTATTATCATCATGCTTCTGCGCCTTCGGGTATTACAGTTAAACCTGACGTGGGTTGCTATAAAGATGGGGGGAATAGTACAGAAGTTTCGCTTCAAGATTATTCGGCAATTGCCTTTACTAAAGAGGCGGCTTGCCCAGACAGATTTGGACGTAGCTCAGGCAGAGTAGCAGAAGGCGAATCAGGCTATGATGATGCGAAGGCAGCTTATTTGACCAACTTAGGCACATTCAACAGCACGATAGATGGTGGCAACACACAAACACTGCTCGATGCCATTGCCAATGACGATACGCCAGCACAAATAGCTACTGCTTTTGATCCAGTTGCGCCTTATCTCAGTGACGAAGTGCTGATAGACTTAATCAGCAACAAACCAACCCGAATGCCCGATGCCGATTTGGTGGCCATATTGGTTGACAACAGTCCACTTACGCAAGCGGTGCTGGATGAAGTTGCAGCACTTTCGCCAGCGCTTAAATCAGGCGACCAAGCCACGCTTGATGCGGCACAATCTGGAACCTCTGCCCGATGGACGCTAGAGATGGAGTTGGCTTATTACCAAGCCGAAATGGACATGTGGCGTGGCGAATGGACCCGTGCATTGATTCATGACTACACAGTAGTTGACAGACCAGCCGAAATAAGACGCAGCATGGCAGACGAAGACAACCTACAAACCCAAGCTTTGCGTGTGGGTACTTATGTGATGGAAAATGATCTAAGTCGAGCTCAAGATGAAATAACCAATTTGAGGGCAGATGTATACCTAGCCAGAGACCTTGCCGATTTAATGGACCTACAATTGCAATGGATGGTAGACTCAACCAACGAAGACACCATCATTAAAAACCCAGCCATTAGGGCTACGCTAAAAGCCTTGGCCGATAACGAAAGTTCCGTTGCCTCTTTTGGCGCGAAAAACATGCTGGCCTTTGCAGACAATCAATTGCTTGAATTGCATGATTATTTTGAACCCGTTCGAGTGCTTGAAGTAGATTATTTTCCGCAAGATGGTGTGACGGCTAAAAAGGATGAAAGCGAAACCACATTTGAGAAAAGCATAGATCAAATCGCATTTACAGCTTACCCAAATCCTACCAGTGGAGTTATTAATTTTGATACGAAAGGTAAGGCGGGTATGATTTTCATCTATGACCTAAGGGGACAATTACTTAAAACCATGAACGTAAAGAAAGATCAGATTGAAGTAATTTATAATATGAATTATTTAGCTTCTGGCTTATACCTTGCGTCTTTTAGAAATAACTCTAATGAAGTTAAATCCATTCGCATTGTTAAACAGTAATAAATTCAGACAAGCTTTAAAACCAGCACTCTTCTTAGGGTGCTGGCTTTTTAATTTTTATTTGAGTGCGCAAGTTCCGTATCTGTTCAAAAGATTTCAAAAAGAGTTAAATTCTAACGAATACAATTTAAATGTAAGAGTCCTCAATCAAAACGAATTATTTATAGCTTATAACTCAAGGCTACCTCCTGAATTTTTTTGGAAAATAGAAATTTTAAAGTATTCTATTTCCAATGATAGCGTATTAAATCGTTTGATAGTCGGTGATGACAGCTCCAATCTTACATTGGGTTACTCCTCCTCAACTTCTATTCGAAACAATCAAGCCGTCATAGGAGTAGGTTCATATTCTAAACTGCCATATCTGAACCCAGACCCTACTCTGATCT
>CAZWXC010000056.1:0-9368 GCA_964637935.1 uncultured Flavobacteriales bacterium
ACTGTTCCTGCTATTAAAGGAATTGACTCTTCATTAATGTTTTCCATGTCTTGCTAATTGTGTCGAATAAAACATGCTTAACCCGTATAATGTATAAAACATGAAATTTGAAGCTTTGACCAGAAAAGTCACCCATTGCGGGGTTTGATCATTTTGTTCTTGCACATAGGTGAAATATCCAAATGCTAAAAACGTGACTGAATAAAAAAAGAAGTTTGCGCTATTAAGCCAAAATGTTCCTTGTTTAAAAATGGGGACATCTGATGGTGTAATCATCATTTTAAAGTAAAGGAATAACGAGTGCACAATAATAAACAAGCTCAATATCAATGAACCAAATGTGGGAAACTCAACATAAGGTTGATAAATAGAACTTATACCAATTAATACGAAGGTTAAAAAGATGGTGCTGGGTATTATAAACCAGACTTTACCACCAAAACTTTTGTTCAAGTGAAAATAAATAACTCCAGAATAGAGTAATTGAATGTCTTGAAGTACATGGTAGAAGGGAAAGTTTGTGTTAATTAATCGAACACGAATAAGTAGCTCGCTTAATGATTCGAATAAAAAAGTAATAAAGATTAATTGCACTAATAATTGAAACGCAATATTTAATCGTTTATAGTAATAAAACCCAAAAATGCTATCAATTAATAGAAGTGATAAATAGAGAACATATTCCATAAATAGACACAACCAGTCGCGTATGATATTTAATTCTCATTAGCTTTCCCTTTCATGTATAGGGTGAATAAAAACATCATCGTAATTATGGCAATCGCTTGGACATGGTTTAAACTTATTTCTAAGGTGGTCCACCATGATTTCATTATTGTTATTTATTGCCGCTAAAATGGTTGTAAATTTTTGATTATCCTCTGGTTCTTCAATATCTTCAGCTGAAATAGCAAAAATGATCATATACTCTTTTGCATCGTCAAGACTTGCTAGATATTCAATATCTGCTTTATCAACAATAAGGGCTTTTAGTGCAGTGCCATCAGGAGTTTGCAACTTCCTCGAATTAAGATGGTATGCTCTAACCATGGCTATAGCATCAATTTGGTCACCAGGTAAATCGTATGCAATGTCTTTGTCTATTTTATCTCCAAATTTTGCGCTCATTCTATTATAGGTTTTAGTTCGGCTCTAATATAAATGCTTTAGTTGATTTTGAACACCTAATTCAAAAGGGTGATTTTCCTGTCTTAATTGCAGGGTTTTTCCTCTTGTAATAGCTTGGTTTTCAGCTCACTTTTGGTTCATCGAAATAATCAATCAGTAATTAATTATTAAAAAATTAAAGATGACAACAAAAAGCAGAACTGGTTCATTAGCGCTTGCTGATAAAATGAACCTAACAGAAATGATCAAGGAGGTTGGAACACGTATCAACTCTTTTGAACTTGCCGAAAAAATATCTCGTCAAGTGAGTATTGTACAGGATGGAAAAGCTCAACTTCAGAAAAGACAAGAGGAACTTAGTAATAAACATCAAAAACTTGAATTCATCAAAATGATGGATTCGGTATGGTCAAAAAATGGAAATGACCCAGATGGATTCAACTATTGCGTACCTCCAGTTAGTCATGTTGAATATTGGTCGAAACATGCTGTAATTACTCATGATTGGGGTAGGTCTCCACGCTATACTGAGAAAGAGCAGACAGATGTTCAAAAGTATTATGAGTGGAAGAAGGAATTGGGACTTCCTGCTGATGAGCCAAGGCGACACGATATCGCAAATTTTGTAAGTGGTATGGCTAAGGTCTTGTCAATTGAGAGTAAAACCTTAATACAAGATCTGCAAATTTCATTCAAAAGTATACTCGATGACTTAAAGAATGCTCTTGGAGAGGGAGTTTTAAAAACGGTGAAATCAAATATTGACGATTGGCAACATTTGAATCAATCTATTGACCAAGGAATTCAATTGGTAGACCAAGAAATCAAGAGATTGCATGAAGTTCAGCAGAAACTTGCAAATCACACCTTATTAGAAATTAAGGCTTTTGATACAAAAGATTCATTTTCTAGCTTGAAAAACCTTGATACCATTAATGTGACTATTTCATTTATGGTTTTAGATACTCCACATCAGGCTGAGTTTACGCTAGAGATGAATGATATTGAAGGTTCATTGACTTCTCAGCTAAAATCATATCTGCCTGTCCAACTGAGTGACGTATAGGTGTCAACCACGTTAAGCTGTCCTTATTAAATTCTAAAACCTATTGAAGGCTTTGGATAGTAATATACCAATAGAGGTTTATGCAAACAACATTATGTAAATATTTTCCATTTAAAAACTAGTAAATCAAATAAAAATGACACTATCAGAATTCATTGAAAATTACAACATCGACATCAGTATGTATGAGTTTTTCACACTCGATAAACTTATTAATATGAGTGCCACGAATAGCAAAATAGCACTGGAAGTTAGTGCTTATATGTTGGCTCGAGCTAAGAACCAAATAGCAACGCATGCCAGATTGTCTCCAGTAGAATGTATTAAATGGGCAGGTGCAGCAATGACCATTAGTGATGTTTTGTATAAAAAATATCAAAAAGGAGAATCAACCATAAAACCATTGAGTTTGATCCTGAATGAGGAAGAACTTAAAGAAGTAGAGAAACTAATAAATCAAATAAAAAAATAATCCATGCCTACATTAACCATTTTACCTGGAACTACTCAAACAATACCTGCTGGATTGGTAGCTGTAAACATTAAAATTAGTGGTGTTGCTATACCTTATTCCATCGCAATTGGTGCAAACCCTGCAACTATGCATGTTACTCCAATAGGTAATCAAGACTACCATGCGGTGAATCTCAACCAAGTTTCGATTACCAACAATGCAAATGCAAATAATCCACTTGGAAATTTAATCGCCTCTTATTGAGAAATCAATGCACTAAATCTATAAGCGTGCTTTAGGCAGCCAAAGCCGACCGAAAGTCGCGTTGTAGAATAAACAACAAAACATAAATAATTAATTAATAATAAACAACATGAAACCAAATGTACAATTAGCCGCATCTGTTGAATTTTTAAAAACAGATATTCTCGGTGCGCTTCAGTCAGTTGATGACAAACAAATTTTTATGGTCAAACAATTAAATGGGGGTAAAAAACCAACAGGTATTAGTCTCAAGGAATTGGCATCAACCCTTACTAAATCAGTTGGTGCGGAAGAAATATCCTTACCAGCGGAGCTTGAGAGCATTGCCCAGGAGTATAGAATTTTCATGAATCAAGTGTACTTGAAAATAGAACGTTCGTCAAAAAATCCTGAGAAGAAAGCCGATTTTGAATATGCTCTCTGGCTAAGTATTGCCGTGGATGAGGACGGTCTTAAAAAGCTAAAAGAAGAGAATCCAATATTCGAACTCCTTGCTATAAAAGAAGTTGCACTGAAAATTTGGAACAGCAGTGATGCGAAAATTTTAGAGGAGATGAATTTTGTTGATATAAAAGATCAATTAAGCTTAAATGCAGCCTAAAACTAAAGCCTTTTTCTAAAAAGGTTTAAATCTAATTCAAGTATAAACAAAAAAAACAGAACTATGACTTATGTAATGGAAATGTCGACTGATGGTGATATTCTAAATACACAATTGAATTCTAAATGGGGACAGGTATCACAACGCTATTCTTGGAATCAAGTGAGGGGCACGAATTTGAATATTCCTAACAACTCTGATATAATAGTAATAGCACATGGTGATGCATATGAAATTGGTAACATGAATCGAGGCAGCATTGACATTCGTAGGATTGATTCAAAGTAATATGGCTAAAACGCTGAACCTGGACTATTTATATTTCAACCTGTGGTCCTGGAATAGCAAAATTTACTGCGGCAGTTAGAATGGAAGCTCAAAAAAATAAAATCTGGAAAAAGACCAATGTTTTCGGGCACAGTGATGGTGTGATTGGAGACGTTCCGCCTCCTAAGGATATCAGGTGGGTCCAAATATTTTAAGTGAATTAAGCCTAACAAACTCTAATTAAAAAATCGCACTTATAAAGTGCGATTTTTTTTAACCTCTAAGAATGTGTCTTTAGCCCAAGACAAGCGTTAGCTGAATAAGAATTCGGCTCCTCATAAAACTTTTCAAATTACTTCAATACTAATTAATCATGGATAATTCGATGGCAGATTTCTCGAATGGTCAAACACCTAATATGCAGCTTGCAACCAAATTTGAGCTTGGAAAAGTTCAATTTGAAGGATATTTGGAAAAGAATCAGAATAAGTCATTTTTATATGCCAAATCAGCCTCTGAAACAACAGTTGACTTGATTAAACTGGCTAATTCCTTTTTACCCGAAGGGGTTAACCTACCAAAGGATTTACCGTTCGAGTTTACGAATCTGTTTTTATCAGTATGTTCTAAAGGTGAATTAAATTTTAGAGCCCAAACAGTCTCTAGTTGGGAGATTACAGAAGACTTTACCATACATTCTGGTAAATTGAATCTAAAGCTCATTAAGAATCCCTCTACTCACGAAAGAGCTTTTACCGGGCTTATCGAAGGAAAAAGCAAATTGTTTGACATAGATACAACGGTTAAAGTGACCATTGCTGAGCAACTGAAAATGTCGGTCATAGTTCCTGAAATAAAATTGGACAACCTTTTGGCGCGATATGCTGCCAACTTGGAGTTGCCGTCAGAGTTTCCATTGAAAGATTTAATACTAAAAAATCTGGAGGTCAATATTATACCTCTTACTGGTGAAATGTCCTTTAAAGGAAACTCTACTAGTACCTTTCAAATGCCACTGGGTGGAGCAAATATTGAGTTCACAAATGTGGAGTTTTATTTATCACTTGATCAAGATCAACAAATAGGTTGCAACATTCAGGTAAAAGGGAAAAGTATACTTAACCCTGAATTGAAGTTGGATGAATTTGAGCTGATATTAGATTTTAAAAATGACAAATGGAGTATTGAGGGAGCTACCGACATGTATATGTTGGAAACGAAAACAAGTTTAGGTGTTACAATTCTTAAAGAAAAATCAAAGAGTTTGTTAAGCTTAAAGAGTAAATTAAAATTACCCATCAAGCTAAGTCAACTATTAAAATCAATTGGTATTGAAAATAATGCGCTTCCTGAAGATTTAACGCATTTAGACGCTGAGCTAGAAAGCTTAGAGTTCACCATAGATAATCATAAAAAAATCAACTTCATTGGAGGTGTTTCCTTAACTAATCAATCAAATCTTCAAATTGGTGAAGAAGTTTTACCATTGGCGAGTTTTCATTTTGATATTCAAATACTGGATGAGGAAACTGAAGTCAAATTAAGTCTTAAAGGAGGTAACTTACCTCAACTAGCAAGCATTGATGCACAGATAAAGAGTTATCTTTTTCAATTTGAAATCAATAAGAGAAAAGAAAACACTACCGATTGGAAATTGAGTGGAAATCTTCATCTAGAAGCATTTGAGAGAATGATGATGTTTAAGGCTAGTGCATCAAGTTTAGGGCAGGAGCAGTCACTTTCTTTTCATTTTGATAGTAGCACACCTTTTTTAACTGCTGACTATTTTAACGGAATAGAAGGAGTAAAACCTATTGAATTGCTGAAGGTATTGAATGATGGAGATGCTCCTGCAAACGATCAGATTGATTGCAGGCAGTTGACAGAAGGAGTTCATCACAATTTAGGTGAAGGATACACCACTGAGCAAAAAGAAGAAATTGGGAAAGTAATTGCCAAAACTAAAAAAGCCAATGAACCTTTACTGGTAATTCCAGATTTATTAAACAATAATAAACCGCTCTGTACAATAAATCCCAGGTCATTTTCTATAGAATTGAAACGGTCTGAATCTAGATTTGAGCAAATCAATTTTTCAATAGGGTCTGATCTAACGTTATACAATACATGGATGGATCAGGCATTATTTACCATTAAAAATGGGATAATTTCATCTGGGTTTAATAAAATAGACAATGAATTTTACTTAGAGTACAAAGCCGATTCTACACAGTTTAAGCCGCTAAGTGCAATAAGTATGATTCCAGGAATTAAAGATTTACTGCAGGCAGCTTTTGGTGAAACTCAAAGTGTTCACCCAAAAACCGATGCTTTGCTTAATTTAATGGAAATTGAGCTGCAGGCATTTTCATTTATAAAGAAAGAAGATAAGTGGGAAATTCATGGAGGTGTTCGTTTAGTATTAACCGAGGGATTAAAGGTTGTAGATCCTTTTTTATATGAATTTGTAGAAAAATTATTTCCCAAAAGCGGAGATGTTAGATACCTTGAAGGTGGAATAAGCTATGACTCGAAAGATGGCTTAGTATTTATTTTAAAGAACAATTCAGGGATAGAGATTCCTAATCTTTTGGCTGAAATTGCTAAAAGTTTAGATCCACAATTCAAAAGCGATTTTAAAATACGTACAGGCATCAATTTAGAAGAAGCGTTGGATTTGGGGGAATCTTTTGTTATTGTAGATCAGTTGCGTTTGAAAATTGCAAAAGAATCCAAATTGGATATTCGCCTTGGCATAGGTTTACCCTCTCGATTAAATGATTTTCTTTTTCGTAAAGAAGCTAAAATTCACGGTTTAATTAAAACTTATGACCGCAAGAAATTTGAACAAGCTGCTCAGCTGGAAAAAGGGAAAAAAGTAAATTATAATGCACCACTTCCTGATGACAACTTAATAAGAGCGTCATTACGCATTAGCGCTGATGGAATTTCTGGCCAACTTGAAAAAGTTAATATTTTAAATATTGAAAAAATTACCGAAGAGTTTACAGGTCTAATAACCGAAGTAGATGGCGCTGATTACATACTTGTTAATTTGAATGCACTCACTCCAAATGGCTCTGAAGATTATGGAAAACTCAAAATAGACAAGCCCATTTTTGAGTTTAATTTTAAAACATATGCACTCACTATTGGCGGTGGAATAGAAGTAATGTCTGATTCATTTAAAATTCCGGTTAGTCCCTTCGTGAAAAAAATAATTGGGTTTTTGCCAAAGGAAAAATTTGAGGTTTTGTCTGGAATTGCCGATATGTTGACAGATAGCATCACGTTAAGAAGCCTCAGCTTTTATGATAAAGAATCGGGTCAATTAAGTGTTGATGATTTATTGAATTTCTTAAAACAATTTTTGCTCAAAGAACATCAAAACATAGATCTTATTCGTCCAGAGGAACTGCAGTTATTAAAAGACAATTCCAAGCACATTACCAATTTATTGCCTGAATCTTTACTTAGTTTCCTCAGCATTAGTATTCCAAAAGGACTAAGGTTTAAATTAGAAATTCCAGCAGACCAGTCTGTTGCCTTTTCATTGGAGATTCCAGAACCAACTGTTGAGCAGAAAAAACAAGGTTTTTCAGAATACATACAATTTTTAGTACCCGAATTTCAAATGCCATTTGTTCACCTTTATGGAGTGAGGCTTAAGAAAATAGGAGTAGGTTCTGCTTTGTTCAATAATGCCATTCGATTAGACTTTTCGGGAGAATTTATGACCTTCAGGTATCCAGAGTTGGCGGTTGGCATGGGCATGTCACTAATTCGTAATTCCAATACAAATGATGAACGATTGCAAAGAATGATGCCCAACGTGAAGGAATTTGAAAATAGATTGAAGATCGAGAATCTTCTCATGTTTATTTTTCCACAAACTACCGTACCCATTCCTGTGCCCATTTTTTATGATGAAGTTTCTATCAGTGATGCTGGGATTCTTGGTGGCAAGGCTGGCTTAACCGTTAAGCTTCCTCGACCCAGCGCAAATGCAGTTGAAATCTTTAAAAGCTTTGGTGAGATCACCTCGTTCTTCAGTAAGGAAGATTTTGCCTTCTCGATAGATTCTTACGGCAAGTTATATAATCCAGAAACACCTATCGAAGACAGTATAATTCCAAGATTTCATGCAGGCCCAATATATCTTGACTTACCAGGAATACTAGGTTATCAGAATGTAGATAATCATAAAAAACCAATTACACTTGGCTTTAAAGATGTTAAGATACTCAGTCCTAAGGATCTATTTGAAATAGCTGCGAATACGGTAAAGTTTAGCTTAAGATCAATAGTCGAAGGTAAATCGCATCGAATTAAAATAGACGAGAATCGTGCGGAGCTTCCGGTAAATTATTTGGTGAAATACTTGCCAGAAAACCAGCGAATTGGAAGCAGCGAATTGGTGCTATTCGAAATACTCGAAGCAAATTTTATTTGGGCTTTAAGTACACCTGGAGAGTTTAAAGAAAAGGTACTTCCATTGGTTCGAATCGAACAGCAAAAACTTGGAAGACCAGAATGTAACAAGGATTGGTCTGGAGATGAATTGGTAAGGATAATTCCGAATAGCAATAACTGGAACGAAGATCATGATGGCGTTGTCGTATTCTTTAAAGGTGCATTTAAGCTGACCGATCAAGTTGCTCTTGATATTGTTACCGCTTCATCCTTAACCAGTAAAGATGGTTTTGCTACCGGAATAGCTATGCGCGGGAAATTGGCTAATTTGTTTGAATTTCAGTTGGGTGGAGGTATCAAGATTGATCCCAATTCAGCCCAAAATAAATTTGGATTAGCCGGGCGAACAACTTTAACCCTGATGGAAAGGATACCAGTGATGAAGGGTGATTTTTCTATGGGAATTGGAGCAGATTCTCATCTAAAGTTTTCGGGAATGTTAGATCTGTTTCCAGATGAACTCTTTCAAGGAGAACGATCACCAATTCAGCTTTACACTGGAGTAGAAAAAGGACAGAAATCGAACATTACTGGTGTCATTGATGCAAATGGAATAAATATTGGCCATTTAAACGCTAACGGAATCATAGAATCTGCAGGTGTTCATCTAGAAATTGGTGATTTTCATTTAGCTGGAACAACTCGAATCATTACCACAAGGCAGCTTCAAGAGTGGGAGCTAAAACTCATATGTCATG
Organism: uncultured Flavobacteriales bacterium; assembly: GCA_964637935.1. Taxonomy (GTDB): domain Bacteria; phylum Bacteroidota; class Bacteroidia; order Flavobacteriales_G; family Salibacteraceae; genus SHAN690. The sequence continues at coordinate 8,952 of CAZWXC010000056.1, forward strand.
GTACAGAATTGACCTTGAATGCAGGTATTCAAAGCTTGAGCGAAGCGAAAGCGTTACGTATGGCCATAAACAGCAATAAACCAATCGGAATAGAGAGCTTGGTTTACATTTCTGGAACAGAAGAGGGAACAGGACCATCAGGAGAACTCATTTTAACATATCCAAATGAGCATTTATTTCCAGAATTTACCAAATTCTATTTGGATGGAAAAGTCACACTTCTTGGTATGAGCAGTGCCACACGTGTTGAAATATTAAAAGATCAGTTCGAGATAACTTTAGCAAATGACTTCGGAATTTTAAGATCCCATTTAAAAGTTAGCGGGAAGAATTTTGCCGATAGCGCTGGTTATTCATTAAATGGTAATGTCAATTTGTTGAATGATTTAGGGAAATTGGTTGTTAATGCGACTTATT
>CAZWXC010000057.1:0-9367 GCA_964637935.1 uncultured Flavobacteriales bacterium
TATTATAGCAGGATACAAACTTTCCAGTTCTATTTCATTAATACCAGAAGTAATACAAATCACCATTTTCAAACTAGGTGTAAAAAGGCGACTTCCATAATTGATCATTTTGATCATGCCTTTTATCATGTGTTCTGCTGCCTGAAAATCAGCAATAACACCGTCTTTCAAAGGCCTGATGGTTCTGATGTTTTCGTGGGTTTTGCCATGCATTTGCATTGCCAAACGGCCCACCGCAATAATGCGCTTTGTAGATCGATCTTCAGCAACTATGGATGGTTCATCAACCACCACTTTATCATTATGAATAATGATCGTGTTTGCCGTACCTAAATCTATGGCTATTTCTTCTGTAAACAAGTTAAACAGACTCATCGTGCTCCTTTTCCTAAAGTGTATTCTGCTAAAGTAAATTTTATTCTAGCAACTCAATGAGTTGCGTGTAATCTTAGTGTCTAAAATGACGAACGCCTGTTGTGACCATCGCCATGCTGTGATTGTTGCAAAAATCAATTGATTCTTGATCTCTCATCGAACCTCCTGGTTGAATCACTGCTTTTATGCCTTCGTTATAACCAATTTCAACACAATCAGGAAATGGGAAAAAAGCATCGCTTGCCATTACGCTTCCATTTACTTCAAAACCAAAGTTTTTAGCTTTTACAATGGCTTGTCGCAATGCGTCTACGCGCGATGTTTGACCCACACCACTTGCAATCAATTGCTTGTTTTTTGCAAGAACAATAGTGTTCGACTTTGTGTGCTTGGCCAATTTGTTCGCAAAAAGCAAGTCTTCAACCTCATCAGCAGAAGCCTGTTTTTTAGTGACACATTTCAATTCTGTTTCACCTACTATTTTGGCGTCAATATCTTGCTGAAGCACACCGTTTAAAACTGAACGAACTGATTTGCTTGGAAAGCCTTGAAGTTTGTCAATCAAAATCATACGATTTTTTTTGCTTTTCAAGAGTTCTAAAGCATCAGCGTCATACTCAGGAGCGATCACTACTTCGCAAAACAATTTGTTGATTTCTTCTGCGCAGTCAAGATCAATTTTCGTGTTTGAAACGATAATTCCACCAAATGCAGAAACTGGGTCACCAGCTAGTGCATCTAAATAAGCCGCTTTCGCAGTTTTTCTTGTGGCAAAACCACAAGCGTTGTTATGCTTAATTACTGCAAAAGAAGGTGCTTCGTCTTTAAAGTCACGAATTAATCTTAACGCAGAGTCAATATCTAATAGGTTGTTATAAGAAAGCTCTTTGCCGTGAAGTTTCTCAATAAAAGCATCCATGTCTCCAAGAAAGGAACCTTTTTGATGCGGATTCTCACCGTATCTCAACGCGATGTCTTCGCCAATACTTTCGCCAATAAAATATGAGCTTATAGCTGAATCGTAAGTTTTAGTTACCTTAAAGGCTTCAGATGCCAAAGCTTTTCTTTGGGCTAAATCTGTTTTTGCTCCATTGCGTAAAATTTTAGCCAAATCTGCATACTGCTCTTTTGAAGGAACAATTACCACATCGTTAAAATTTTTCGCGCCAGCACGAATAAGAGAAATACCACCGATGTCAATTTTCTCGATAATATCAGCTTCGCTAGCGCCAGATTTTACCGTTTCCTGAAAAGGATAAAGATCAACAACTACTAAATCGAATGTTGGAATGTTGAACTTGTCTAGTTCAATCTGATCTTCTTCTTCGTTAGATCTGCCAAGGATTCCACCAAATACTTTCGGATGAAGTGTTTTTACGCGTCCACCAAGTATTGATGGGTATTGGGTGATAGATTCAACCTCAGTTACTTTGATTCCTCGGTTTTGAAAAAAGGCAGCTGTTCCGCCTGTTGAATAAACTTTTACGCCTTTTTCGTCAAGTAAGTCAGCTATTTGATCGAGACAGTCTTTGCTGTAAACGGAAACCAATGCTGAACGAATTTCTTTCATCATATTTCGTGCTAAATACCAGTTGCAGAATAAGGTTGCAAAGCTATTTATTCAAGTTGGCTTAGCGCGAAAACTTATTCACGTATTTCAACAGTGCTTTAGTACAGAATTGTGCTCGCGTATAGGTTTGATTTTTTCTCCGATTCTTCCTTTTTTAAAGACGTTCAACGCATTGCCTTTGTTTTGGCCTTTTCTTTTTTCGCGTTGCACTTCAATAGGTAGTCGAGCTATTTCCATACACTCATCGCTGCAGCAGTTTTCATATTTTTCTTTGCAGTTTGGGCATTGAATAAAAAGTAGATGGCAGTCGAGGTTTTGACAGTTTGTATGATCATCGCATGGCTCTCCACATTGATGACAGTGTGCAATTACATCTTCAGTAATGCGCTCGCCTAAGCGTTCATCAAACACAAAATTTTTCCCAATGTATTTACTCTCAAGTCCTTCTTCTTTAATCTGATGCGCGTACTCTATAATGCCGCCTTGAAGTTGGTTCACATCCTTAAAACCCTTGTGTTTGAAATAAGCACTTGCTTTTTCACAACGTATTCCTCCAGTGCAATACATTAATATTTTTTGATCTTCCTTGCCTTCAAGAATTTCTTCTACTAGGGCAAGTTCATCTCTGAATGTGTCGCAATCAGGTTTTATAGCTCCAACAAAATGCCCCACTTCACTTTCGTAGTGATTGCGCATGTCTACTACGATTGCACCATTTTCTAAGGCCTCATTAAACTGCTTTGCGTTCAGATGATTTCCTGTATTCCAAGGATTAAAAGTGCTATCGTCAAGACCATCAGCCAATACTTTTGGTCTTACTTTTATCTTTAGTTTGTAGAACGATTTTCCATCGTCTTCTACTGCAATTTTTAGCGGAGTGTATTTCAGAAGATCATTGTTCTGCATGAACGATTCAAAAGCACTCCAGTTTTCTTCAGGAACACTCATTTGTGCATTGATGCCTTCGTTAGCAACATAAATGCGACCTAGGCACCCCATTTCATCCCAAGTTTTGTAAAGAAAATCTCTGAATTCATTTGGATTTTCTATAAAAACGTACTTATAGAATGAAAGGGTTTTTCTTGCAGTGGTATCAGTAGCAAGTCTCTCTCTGAGAACCTTTTTGTCGATTTTGTTGTGCAGAACCATGGTGCAAAAGTATAATCACTCAAGATTCTAAATCAATGATTTTTGTCAAGACTTGACTCATCAATATTTCTATTAATGAAGCGCTTTTTATGTCTGATAATGTCAACTTCGCTCAGCAAAGGCTTGCCTTCTGTAATATGTTGTAGCAAATGTTTTGAAAAGTAAGGCGCAAGCATCACACCTTTTGACCCTAATCCGTTAAAAATGTAGAGGTTTTTGAATTCAGGATGCTCACCAAGATATGGCCTGCGGTCAGCAACAGTAGGGCGAAGTGCTGCTTGTTGGTCAATTACTTTGAATGATGAATCGAAAAGAGATTTGAAGTCGTTTGAAAGAGAAGTTCTTGCGGTTTCGGTAGTTTTCCAATCCAGTGGTTCCCAACTAAAGGTTGATGATAGTTTGAATTTTTTCTCACCTAGTGGAATTACATTGGTCACAGCGTTTAGCACAAAGTCACAAACTTCTTTTTCTGCTTCCACGGTAATCCATTCGCCTTTGCAGATATTAAATGGAAGCCAACTCCAAAGTTCGTTTTCAGCAGCATAAGGTCCTTCACACAAAATTGCCTTGTCATAAAACTCATCTTTATAAACGACTCCATTTTCTTTTTGAATCAACGATGAATGATCAAAATCCTCATTGATCAGTATTTGTTTTTTCAAAAGATATTCCTCATAAGTCGCCTTTAGCTTCTTACAATCTACCAATCCAGCGTTTAATATTTCGCCATGATTATCCGTTATTTGCCCAAAATAATCCTTGTGCTCCTCATCTTCTTGCCGTTTGATCCACCATTTCTTATAGTCTTCATTTGGAAATTTCTTGTAGAATCTAATCGATTCATTAATAGACACATTGAGCTTTGTTTCTAACTTGGAATAGAAATCGTGAATCACAGGCGTTAATTCATCAACCATCCAGCTCTTGTTTAAATGCCTGAATACAATGGGATTGTACATTCCTGTGGCTACATCAGTGCTTGATGCTTTATTCAAATTGCCGATGACGGTTAATTCATGGCCTGTCTCAAGTATTCTTTCAGCTAAACTCAAACCAGCTAGGCCGGTACCAACTACTAAAAATTTCACAAGACAAATTTAAAACGGATTCGCACTAAAGTGTTTCATTTTAGAGGCTTTTGTGGAAATTGAAAATACATGATTTGACTGATTCGTTTAATTTTTAATCTTTGGCGGACAACTATAATTAACACAAGGCGGTCTTTGTGTCAGAATTAGAAACCAAACCATGAGAAAATTAATATTCCTTTTTACCGCTATTTTTTTGTTTTTGGGAGCCAATAATGCAAAGGCGACTCACATTCAAGGGATTAACGTGCAATACAAACACCTGAATGGAGATACGTTCTTGGTGACTTTTGACTTTTTTAGGTATTGTGGAGGTACGCTTTTAGGCGGGACTAATCCTGCGGGAGCACCTGGAGCCTTTAATTATACTTTGTATTGTCCGGATGTTGGTTTTTCTACGACTAGATCGGTACAGCAAGACACTCTCATGGAAGCGACTCCATTGTGTAATGCCTTTCCAAGTACTTGTGTGGTAGGCGGGGCAAATGGCTTGCTTGGAATACAGTGGACAGTACTTACAGATACTCTGGTTTTTAGTGAGTTAAACGTGTCTACCTGCAGCGAATGGTACATTTACTATACAACAGGCGATAGAAATACGGGTACAAATTATCCGAGTCAACCTGGCATATCTGTTTTTACAACATTCAGAATGAATGAATTCCCAAATAACAGTTCAGTGCAATTCAATAGCCCTAAACCTATTCCTTTCTTTTGTGATGGGCAACCTGTAACTTACAACTGGGGCGCGATTGAACTAGATGGCGATAGCTTATACTGGGAACTGGACACTGCAGCTATCAGCTTTAATACTACCACACTTTCAATTAATCCTATGAATTACCAGCCTGGATATACTGGTATAGAACCTATGAATGGCGTCACAATAGATAATTCAACGGGTGAATTAAGTTTCGTTGCCTCTATACCACCGGGCTTTGCTGGTGCTAACTATGCTATTGCTGTTAGAGTTAGTGAATACGATGCTAATACAGGAGCTTTCAAAGGGCAAACTCAGCGTGATGTTCAGTTTATCGTTACGGATAGTTGTGCAAATCAGCCACCAGTGCAAGATACAGCGGGTATAACTAATTTTAATGGATCAGGGGCTTTGATAGGTCCTAATACTGTTGAAGTCTGTTTTGGTCAATCCTTTGATTTTGACTTAATTGTTACCGATTTTGATACATCTGGCAACATTTCAGGTGATTCAATTAATGTTTCGTGCAATATAGGCGATGTTCTTCCTGGAGCTCTTTGGTCTCATACAGGGACAAACCCAGACACCATAAGTGTTAGTTGGAATGCAATACCGACAAACATTCGCTTTGAACCATTTAATATTACGGTAGAAGATGATAATTGCCCAATTACGGCTTTTAATATTTATAACTTAATTGTTAGAATTACACCATCTACCTTCTTACCTGCTGATACAGCTATTTGTAATACTGACATCATAGAGCTACCGACATTTGGTGGAGATACCTTTCATTATGAGATGATAATGAATCCAGATTCTACGTTCGGAAATCCTTTGATCGTTGGAGAAAGCATTGAATGTAATCCATGTATTGGAAACGATTCGCCTTGGATTCATTTAGATTCTACTACGACTATCAGGGTAGTGAGCAATCTAAGTGAAACGTGTGGTAATGAAGACACTATAACAGTTACTGTTTTCAGTGCGTTCCCAATTTCTTTCTCTGCTGCAAACGGAGGTTCTGCTGCTGAGTTTGTCTACTGCTCAAGTGATGGATTAGATACTATCAATGGTTTCACCCCTGGTGGCACATGGCTGGGCTCAGGTATTGTTAATCCTGTGGCTGGAGTTTTCGCCCCAGATGTTCTAAATCCAGGAACAGGTAATGATACAGTGGTACAAGTAGTCTATGTTATCAATACATCAATGTGTCCAAATCAGGATACTGTTTCTATTAGGGTGAAAGGCTTGCCAGATGCGTCAATACTGTCTTCCGGGCCATATTGTGTACAATCTACAAGTTTGCAACTAACAGGCGCTCAATCAGGAGGTACGTGGTTAGGTCCAAACACCACACCTGCGGGGATATTGAATCCTAGCGCATATGCAGCAACTGCACCAGACACAATCCTTGTTTATCACACTTTGAATGATAGCGGTTGTGTCAATACAGACTCTGCAGACATCCGAATTATAAATGAATTCTCAACCAGAATTGATAGTTTGCCGAAAATTTGCTCTGGTGAAGATGTAGTGCTTTATCTGAATGCTTTCGAAGGTGATCCAAATGGAATTTGGAAGGGCGATAAAATCTTTGAGGAGCCTGCAAATTCGGGCAATTACTATTTTGATACGAAAGATTTACGTTCTGGAACTTATCCTATTAGATATGAAATCGAGGGAGAGTGTGGAACTTTTAATGACACCAACATTGTTATCAATCCCCTTCCAGATGCTTCCATTTTTGGAGCAGATAGCGTTTATTGCGATAATATTATGGACAGTGTACTATTGACCTCAGCTTCTGAAAGGGGAATTTGGGGTGGTACTATGACAGAACTTCATGACGGATATTTTGTTCCAAATGATGTAGGAGAGGGTCTATATACTATTACGTATGAACTTTATGATACGATCACTACTTGTTACAATAAGAATGTGGTGCCAGTAAGGATTGCAAGAACCCCAGTTAAGCCTAAGTTGTATGGTGGAGGTCCTTATTGTCAAGGGACTGCAATATCTGTGCGTGCTGATGGTTTGCTCTCAAATACCTTTAAATGGTTTGGTGTAAGTGATGGAGATTCAGTATTGCTTGGTGCTGGTAATCCTTTTGCCTTTGGCGAAGTGGTTGATATGCCAACAATCATCTATGGTACTCAAGTAAGTGAGTTTGGTTGTGAAAGTCCTACCCAAAGATTTAGTATTGAAGTTCTGCCTGCTCCTATCGCTGACTTTACTGCCGATACAATTTATGGTAATGTCCCGTTAGAAGTGAACTTTACCAATTTGAGTGGAACAGGACTTGGAACTGACTCTATTCCCCTAACATTTGAGTGGACGTTTGCTGATTATGCAACTTCTACTGATTCTAATACTTCATTTGTTTTTGAAGACATCGGAACATATGCCGTTACTCTTTTAGCTGACAATAGCAGATGTACAGATACTAAAACGGTATATGTAACCGCAGATAAATTGACACACTTCTTTATTCCGAATGTTTTCTCACCAAATGGTGATAATATCAATGATTATCTTGATTGGAAAATTGACGGAATCGGTGAATTCAAAATTTCAGTCTATAACCGTTGGGGAGATAAAGTATATCAAACGGAAGATATTGAAGAATTTTGGGATGGCGGAAAAGAGTCCTCGGGTGTTTATTACTACATAATGACTGGTAAGGAACTTACTTTGGACGAAGAGAAAGTGGAGTGGAGAGGTAACGTAACGCTTATCAGAGACTAATTCTCTATCAAAATTTAATAAATTAAAGCCTCTTTGAGTTTATCAAAGAGGCTTTTCTATTTTCGTCCAGTGATAATAGTAGCAGATAGTGGTTCCACAAAAACGGATTGGATTGCCGTTGATTATGATGGTAACGAAATATTAAGAAGCCCTACAGAAGGCTATAATCCAATGATTGTTGATACTGCATTTGTCTCTGCAAGTCTTGAAAGAAGCGATTTGATTGCTGTTGCCAACAAAGTTGACCATGTTTTTTTCTACGGGGCTGGATGCTCTACCAAAGAAAGAAACCAAGTCATAGAGAAGGCTTTGGTGAAGTATTTTGCAAATGCAAAGATTCATGTGGAGCATGATTTACTTGCTGCTGCAAGGGCAGTTTGTAAGCAAGATGACGGTGTCGCAGCTATATTAGGTACAGGATCAAATTCTTGCTTATATCGCAAAGGTCAGATTGTAGAGCAAATTCCAAATCTTGGTTATTTGTTAGGAGATGAAGGCGGTGGATATGGCTTAGGCAAGAGGCTTATGACAGCATATATGTATTATGAGCTTTCGCCAGGACTTTGTTCGTTACTTGAAGAAAGAACGGGGATTAATAGGACAACATTTGTTCAAAATCTCTATACCACAGAGTTGAAAAATAGGTATTTAGCCTCTTTTGCGCCTTTTTGTTTTCATCATAAAGAAATGCCTGAAATCAGAAAATTGGTTCGCGAAAATTTCAATGATTTCATCGTACACCATTTAGTTAAGTACGATGTTGTAGATGGCGAGAAATTTAATTTCGTTGGTTCAATTGCCTCCATATTCAAAGAGGAATTAGAGCATTGCTTAAATGATCACAACCTTGTTTTGGGTAATTTGATTAAGAATCCAATCCACGCCTTAGTTCAATACCATTTAGCTACTCAAAAGTGAGATTTGACCTCTTCTTAAATAAGGTAGAGGTTTTGAAGAGCATGCCGTTGCCAGGAGATGAAGCGCATTCTAATCTGCTTCCAATCAATGCTCAACAGCGCAATATTGCCCTAGAAAAGGATGTTAATCCCAGACTGAGCGGTGTCGCAGCTATATTCCATGCAAATGAGGTAGGTGATACAGCGCTTTTTTTAATCGAAAGACAAACCTACAAGGGAGTACATAGTGGTCAGATAGCGTTTCCTGGTGGAAAGTACGAGGAAATAGATGGCTCACTTGAGCAAACTGCCCGCAGAGAAACGTTTGAAGAAATTGGCATCAGTCCACAACAGTTAGTGTTAATTAATTCGTTGACAAAAGTTTACATACCTCCTAGTAGATTTTTAGTTCAACCGTTTATGTTTGCTCTTCCAAAAGAAACATCAATTACAAAAGATCCTCGCGAAGTGAAATCGATCATACAGCTACCGATTAGTAAACTTTTGGATGATCAAACACTTCAATACGGAAAAGTGGAAGTGGCAAACGGAGTGAATATGAAAACTCCCTATTTCGCTATTGAACATCATATAATTTGGGGAGCCACAGCTATGATGCTAAGTGAAATTAAATTGATGCTTCGAAAAATTAGTCAGGAATGAAAAGGAATGCGCTGTTTTTAGTATTGTCGTTTTTTACATTATCAATGGTACAGGCTCAACCTGAGCTGAATAAACGGCTGCAAAAGCAAAAAGCTGAGTTTGAAGCTAAAATTGCAGCGGAAGAAAAATTTGATAAACTTCTAGAAAAAGCAAATACCGCCTTTGAGTTAGATCA
>CAZWXC010000058.1:0-9342 GCA_964637935.1 uncultured Flavobacteriales bacterium
TGGATCAAACAGTCCGCAAACAACTGCGTTTTTCCCAACTTCACCAGAGCAATGGCAAACGCAAAGCTTTAATCTCAATGCAAGCCACATGACTGAAGGAGCAATCATTAGAATTGAGTTTGTGGGCCGTGGAGGTAACAATGTTTTCTTGGATGATTTTTCAATTTCTGGCACCTTTAGTGGCGAGCTTTTGTTGCAATCGCCAGAAAATAACAAGCAAGGTTTGGGTACAAATGTTACGCTAGACTGGAAAGCAGTTGGCGGTATCAGTTTTTATGAATATCAATTGGATGTTACTCCAGATTTTAATTCAGCGAGCTTGATCAGCGGCACTAAAAATTACATTGATAATACGCCTGCAAATACTGACACCGAATTTGAAGCTAGCGGATTAAACCCAGCCACAACTTATTACTGGCGAGTGCGCTATAACGATGGCAGCATTTATAGCGACTGGAGCGAAACTTGGCAATTTGAAGTAAGCGAAACAGGTGTTGGTATAGAAGAAAACAACTTAGTTGACGAAGTGAAACTCTATCCAAATCCAGCACAGAACCAGGCTACTATTGAAAGTAATGTTGTGATCAGTAGCTTGCAAATAATGGATTACACAGGTAGAATATTGCTCAGTCAAAGCAATGTGAATGCAACGCAACAACAACTTGATTTATCCAAACTTGGTGCTGGTATGTATTTGGTTTTGGTGAAAACCGAAACTGGAAATCAAACAGTGAAAACCTTGGTAGTGCATTAAGTTTTATTCGCTTTCGCGGAAAAGAATATAAAAGGCCTCGTCTGAAACTAAATAGCAGAAGGGGCTTTCTTTTTATGAAAACTCACCAAATAAACTCCTGTGAAGATGAATGCTGCGGCCAATATTTTAATCCAATGCAGTTTTTCGTAACCCAATAAAATGCTCAAGCTTCCGGCTAATACAGGTTGTAAATAAATGTATGCGCTTACCACGCTTGGGCTCACTGTTTTCATAGCAAATACATTTAAGAAGTAGACTAAAAAAGTCACACAAATCACCACATAAAGCACACCCAAAATTGTGGCCGAAGGCATATTTACCCAATCAACTTCAAGTGCTTGCCCAATGCCAAACGGAAACACCATAAAGCAGCCAAACGTGAATACCCATTTGATCACCGTCATGGCTTCATATTTTGCCATAAGTGGTTTTACGGTCACTAAATAAATACCATAGCTAAGCGCGTTTCCAAGAATCATAGCATCGCCCAATGGGTCTCCATCAGTCCATTCTTTATCAGAATAGCCCAATAAAATAGGAAGTGTGATCAAACCCAAAGCGCCCACAATACCCAGAGAAATGCCTGCGATGCGCGTTGGTGTAATAGCTTCTTTTAAAATGAGTGCAGAGGCAAGTAGCACCAAAACAGGATTACTTGTCATAATTACCGAAGCATTAACGGGCGAAGTCAAGCTCAAACCATTAAAAAACAGCAACTGATTCATGGCAATGCCAAACAGAGCAGCCACCAAAAAGCGTGGCAAATCTTTCCGTTGAATTTTTTCTTTAGAAATGAAGGTGTGCACCAACCAAAACAAAGCGGTGGCGCCAAACACACGGTAAAAAATAAAGCCAGATGCGCCAATATATGTTGGCATAATGTCTTTAGCTACTAAGTAATTGATGGCATAAAAAACACCAACCAAAAACAGCACAATGTGCGCTTGATAAACCTTGTTCACTTAGTGTATTGCGGCTTTAATATCTTCTGTTGTAGACTTTGAATTTCCTGCAAATACTTCGTTTCCGATGAAATAAACAGGTCGTTTCAAGAATGTGTATTCATCTAAAATCCATTGTTTCAGCTCGTCTTCGCTTGCCGATTTTGGATCAATTCCCATCGCTTTTATTTTCTGCGCACGCATGTTGAAGAGTGCCAAATAACCGCCAAGTTGCTCAGCAGCCAATGCTAAATCTTCTTCTGAAATATGCTGTTGTTTAATGTCTATGATTTCAAAACCTTCTGTTCCGGTTTCTTTCATGATGCGCTTGCAAGTATCGCAAGTAGATAGATAGTATATTTTGTGCACTTTTTTGATCGATTTATCGGTTCAAAGTTAGACTTTCACAACTCTAATGGCCAGAAGAAACAGTCCCATACGTCAATTGCTCAAACCAAGTACGGTTTTTATTCCTATTGGAATTGGGTTGGCCATTGTAGCCTATTTTCTTATCAGAGATTATAACACTCAAAAAGAGGCGCTTAGCCAAATTAGTTGGACTTGGGCTTCTACCATGTGGTTTGTGGTCGCGCTAGTAATGGTGGCCTTGCGAGACATTGGTTACATGATTCGAATTCGCATTCTTACCGATAATCACCTTAGTTTTCGCCAAGCGTTTGATGTGATCATGCTTTGGGAATTTGCCAGCTCTGTAACGCCAAGCATTGTTGGTGGAAGCGGAGTCGCCATTTTTATCATCAACAAAGAAAAAGTGCCCCTTGGGCGCAGCACTGCAGTGGTCATGATCACCGCTTTTTTAGATGAATTGTTTTATGTGTTGATGGTTCCCATTTTAATTTTGGCAGTTGGTTGGAGCGATCTTTTCCCAGTAACCATGCAGAAAACCTTCTTTGGTTTTACGCTTGGTGCGAAAGAGATTTTCATTGTAGGATACATTTTCATTCTGATCCTGATTACGCTGATTTATTTAGGGATATTCAAATTCCCGAAAGGGGCAAAAAATCTGATTGTAAGCTTGTTTTCAACCCGCTTGCTAAAGCGCTGGAAAGAAGGCGCCATAGAAACAGGAAACGACCTAATTACGACTAGCGATGAGTTAAAAGAAAAGCCGCGCTCTTTTTGGGCGAAAGCTTTTATTGCCACGTTTTTATCATGGACAGCACGCTTTTGGGTGGTCAATTTCTTGATTCTTTCTTTCACCCTGATGGAAGTGAGTTTTGCAGATCATTTCTTGATTTATGCGCGCCAATTGGTTATGTGGGTGATTTTGCTCATTAGCCCCACGCCAGGCGGAAGCGGAATTGCCGAAGTGGCTTTCGGTGGTTTTTTAGAGCAGTTTATTGCGCCAGCTGGTTTGGCCATAGCGTTAGGTGTAATTTGGCGCATCATCAGTTATTATCCATACTTGATCATGGGTGCCATCATTCTTCCACGCTGGATACAGCGCGTGTATTTGGGTAGAAAATTGATTCGGTTTCGCAAACCTGATGAACCTAAATCATAGTCTTATTTATTACCAAATAGGCCATTCTTTGCCTTCGTAAATGTCTTTATTTATGATTTCTTGCACCAATAGTTCGATGGTGTTTGAATCGGTCGTTTCGTTGAGTTGCTTAGCATAAACAATGCTTTTGCCATCAACGAGGTTTGCTATTTCTAGATCAGCTTCTTTGCAAAAGGTTGATTCTTCTATGCAAAGCATCTTCAGTGAAAACGCTAATTTTTGACGAGATATTCTATGGTTTGGGTCAAACTTAACAGATGCTTCTGATGCTTTTTTAGCTTGGTGCCAATCACGATAAAAAATCGCGCTGTCAATGCTCAAATGCATTCTGGCTGTTTTATTGATCCAATTTATGCGCTCTTCCCTTATTTTAATGCGTTCTTCAGGCGAGTATTTTGGTGTAAGTAAATTGCGATTCATTACACCCAAAAAGGTAAAAATCATGATAAAACTAAAAATGACGTACAGCATTAACCGCAGCCGTTGAACCTTTTTTATCTCGGCAAGATTGGCCCGTAAAAGCTCCATTTGCTCTGGAGTAGCTTCTTTAAATTTTAGTGCTTCAGAATATTTATAGTGCGCATTATGTGGTGAACCATAAGATTCAGTTAAAGGCTTGAACAAGCCATGTTTTCTGAGAAGATTGCGATTGTTTCGCAATGTTTCTCGCATCGCTAATATATTTCCTGCGCCTGCAAACATTTTATAAAAGTAATGCCTAAACTATCCAAGAGTGAATTTTACCTTCGAACATTATGACGAACGATAACTTGAAATTCGAAACCAAAGCGATACATGCTGGTTTAGCACCTGATTCGGCTACAGGAGCCATTATGACTCCGATTTATCAAACATCAACCTATGCGCAGCCATCGCCTGGTGTGCATAAAGGCTATGAATATAGTCGCTCGCACAACCCAACGCGAGATGCTTTGCAAAAGAATCTTGCTGCGCTTGAAAATGCAAAGCATGGTTTGGCTTTTGGCAGCGGTTTAGCAGCTGTAGATGCTTGCATGCGATTGCTTAAACCTGGCGATGAAATTATTTCTACTAACGACTTGTATGGCGGAACGTACCGCCAATTCACGAAAGTGCACGCTAATTATGGTTTGAAGTTTCACTTCATAGGCATGCAAACTATTGAAGCCGCAGAAGCTCTAATCAACGAAAACACCAAAATGCTTTGGGTTGAAACGCCCACTAATCCTACGCTCAACATTATTGATGTTGCTGCATTTGCGGCTTTAGCCAAAAAGCATGATTTGATTTTGGTAGCAGACAACACGTTTGCCTCGCCATATCTTCAAAATCCATTGGATTTAGGTGCAGACATTGTCATGCACAGTGTCACTAAATACATTGCTGGTCATAGTGATGTGATCATGGGCTTTTTGGCTTTGAACGATGATCAATTACGCCAAGATTTGGCATTTATTCAAAACTCGGTGGGCGCAGTGCCTGGACCTATGGATTGTTTTTTGGCATTGCGAGGAATCAAAACACTGCATTTGCGCATGCAGCGCCATTGCGAAAATGGGGCAGCAGTGGCGCATTTTCTGGCCAATCATCCTAAAGTAGAAAAAGTCTTTTGGCCAGGTTTTGAAAGCCATCCAAACCATGAAGTGGCAAAAGCACAAATGCGCGGCTTTGGTGGTATGATCAGTTTTAGCCTAAAGGGCGATCAATTAAAAGATGCATTTAGCTTGGTTTCTAAATTGAAAATTTTTACGTTGGCCGAATCGCTTGGTGGAGTAGAATCATTGGCGGGACATCCGGCAACTATGACGCACGCTTCTATTCCAAAAGCAGATCGTGAAAAAACAGGTGTGACCGATTCACTCATTCGCTTGAGCGTGGGCGTGGAACATGTTGATGATTTGATTGCAGATTTGGAGCAGGCTTTGGGGTGACCGATGCAGTAAAAAAAGGAAAAGCCTCGCTCAAATTTCTGATGGGCGAGGCTTCTAATTATAAGTGTCTGATGTTTTAATATAGCCGTAGGGTATCAGAAGATTTTCCGAAACCAGCAAAAATTCCAAATCCGTTTTCAATATTCGTAAAAACCTGAACAGGTTGCGCAAACGGATTTCCATCAGCATTCCAATACTCGTTTAAAGAGGTTTGATAGTCGTAATATTCTTTACTAATAGACCTTAGCTCGGTCAATAGAAACACCTCAGCATCAGGAAAAGCCTCTATCCCTTCTAACAAATAATCAAGGTAATACTTGTCTGTATTAAAGCTCAAAGTATATTGCTTTCCGTTAAAAAGTTCATCGCTAAAAATGGAATTGTTTCCATTGTCAATCAAGCCATCACTCGGAAAACTATAGTAAACTTCTTGATAACTCATAATCGTATCTGAAATTTCCCAGGTGTTTTGGTCGTAAATGATTTCTGGCGCATAGGCAAACAATTTGAGCTCATAGTAATTGGCTTCTGGCGGATCTTGAAAAGTCATGTTGACTCTAAGCGTGGGATATCCAAATTCGAGAACAGATTGCGTATCAAGCGAAGTAATTTTCACTCCATTAGAAATGCTTGCGGTAGCACTTGCAGAGGCATGATTTGGGTGCGAAACAGATATGTTATACGTCAATCCTGCACGCGCTCTCATGTTTGATTTGTACACACGCTTGCTTTGGTAATAAAAAACATGGTCAACAAGAGATGTAATGGTTTCGGTTTCGCCTAAAGAATTGGTAAGGGTTATGCTCGCATTTTGAAGCGGTGGAAATGTGTCGTTATCAAGCACAGATTGGCTTTCGGTGATTGAAAAATAGAAATTACTGTCTTGTTCAAACAAACTGCTAATGGCTAGTTTTGGCTCATATTCGTCTAGTTTTAAGTCAATTTCTTTTTGACAAGCTTGGCATATCAAAGCGATCATTATTATAATCGAAAGTTGTGTGATTGACTTCATATTAAAATTCGAATGACAAAGTTGCGTAAGGAATTATTGGGAAAATGCTGAATTGAATGAGCTTTTTTTGAACACTGTTTGAGCCCGGTATATAGCGATCTTGAAACATTAGGAAGAATGGGTTTTGTCTGCTATAAACATTATATGCTCCAAAACTCCATGTGCGTTTATATCGCTTGAGCTCTTTGTGTAGGTTAATTCCAAAGTCCATTCGGTGATAAGCCGCCATACGATAGCCGTTTCGCTCTTCAAAATATTTGACATCAGACTGCCAACCCGAAAGTGAAGGCGCTTGCGGGTAAGATTCAAGCGGCAGCGAAATGGCATTGCCTGTGCCATAAACCCAAGTTCCGGCTATGTCTATGTGGTCGTTTATTTCATGCGTCACTACGATAGATAGGTCATGTCTGCGGTCATACCGATATGGAAATAGTTTGCCTTGGTTTAGGTTTTCGAATTGACGATTGGTCCAGCTAAGTGTGTAGCCAAACCAGCCGGTTGTATTTCCCACTTTTTTCTGTACAAAAAGCTCAGCACCATAGCTCCAACCTGTGCCCACTTCTATCACATCTTCCCAATCGCCCGCTATGTTGAAGATTTCAGCGCCATCGGCATACTCAATCACCCCATCCATTTTTTTGTAGTATCCCTCGATGCTTATCTCAAACTTTTCTTTGTAGGTATAAGCCAAGCCTGCAGCTATTTGTCTTGAATATTCGGGCTTCAATTTTTGGGTAGAAGGCAGCCAAATATCTGTGGGCAAGCCAATAGTAGAATTGGTAAGCAGGTGTATAAATTGTTGCATTTCTGCATATGATGCTTTTACAGAAAGCAACTCGGTAATTAAATACCTCGCAGATACGCGCGGTTGAAGCGATTTGTATTGATTCTTAGATCCCACAAACCCAGAGTAGTGAAGCCCCATGTTAGCCTTGAATCGCGAACCAATTTTAAAATCGTCTTGGACGTATAAAAAGTATTCATGAGAAAAAACATTGCTTGCACCCAAAGTGGTGTCGGCAAGGGTGCGGCCAGCAAAAGCCTCTTTGTAGTTTACTTCCCCTGGCACAAATGAGTGATACGTATTACCCAAGCCAAACTTTATAGTGTGGTTAGCATTGGGTTGATAATCAAAGTCTAACCTACCCGACCAATCATATATGCCCGATGTATAACCAAAGCCATACTCGCTATCATAATTAGTATCGGCAGGTGTGCTACTTTGTTTATAAAACTGATCTATAGAAAAATGATACTTGCTGTATGTAGCGGTTAGATTTAGAAAAAGTTTGTTTGTGAGTACGCGGTTATACCTAAGTGCGTTAATTCTATTTCCCCAGCTCAAACCAAACTGATTTTGGTTTTCAATCTTTTTAGAACCAAATTCATCATAAGCGTATGATTGCCTCAAGAAAAGTTTGTCGTCACCAAAATAAGAGCTCAGGTAAATACGGTCTTTATCGCTTAGTTTGATGTTTATTTTCCCATTCAAATCATAGAAATAATAGCCAAACAGCCCATCACAACCAGTGCTTCTGAAGCTATATTTAATCAACGGACGAGCCAAAATATCAAAATAGGTGCGCCTTGCCGAAACCATAAATGATACACGGTTTTTAATGATCGGACCTTCCAACATGAGTTTCGAAGAAATAATGCCTATGCTACCTTTTCCATGAAATTCATTCGCATGTCCTTCCTTCATCCTTATATCTATTACTGAGGAGAGCCTGCCGCCATATTGCGCAGGGAAACCACCTTTGATGAGCTCTACACTATTGATGGCGTCAGTGTTGAATACTGAAAAGAATCCGAAAAGATGCGATGCATTGTACACTGGAACTCCATCCAATAAAATCAAATTTTGATCAGGACCGCCACCGCGCACATAAAGTCCACTTGAGCCTTCGCTACCACTTTGCACTCCGGGCAATAATTGCAGTGCTTTAATGACATCAAGCTCACCCAAAAGCATTGGTAGTTTTTCAATTGTCTTAATAGGGATGGTCATAATACTCATCTGGCTAGACTCTTGAATTTTTTCTGCCTGGCTTGCTTCAACTAATACTTCAGTGAGCATATTGGATGGTACAAGCCCAAAATCAATTGTGGTATCCTTTTTTAAGTCGAAACTAAAAGCCTTTATGCCATAACCAACAAATTTTGCTTCGATTTCTACAGGACCATCAGGTAGCGTTAAACTATAAAAACCATAGTTGTTTGAGGCAACTCCAGTGTAGGTAAGCTTGTTGTAAACATTGGCTCCAATTAGTAATTCTCCGCTTTTCGCTTCTTTTACAAAGCCGCTAATCGTGTGTTTTTGAGATATGCCAAAAAGGCAAGAGAATAACAGGGCAAGGGTGAAAAAAATCCTCATCGTTGGTGGGTTAGGCTGGTTTAGACGAAATTCGCACACAAACGGTGAATCACATTTTTAAATTGTGACGAACGCAGCAAAGTTGAATGAAAAAAGTTTTCGATTTTCTTCTGTTTTTAAGACCATTAAATCTGATGATGGTCTTTGCAATTTTTTGGGCATTCGAATATTTCATCTTCGAGCCAATATTTGCCAGCCAAGGTTTTGGTTTGGGTTTAAAATCATTTCAGCTCGATTTATTGGCATTAAACACAGTTTTGGTAGCAGTGATCGGTTACCTAATAAACGATTGGTACGATCAGCCGATAGACAAGCTGAATAAGCCTAATCGGTTTTTAATAAAGTATTCTGTTTCTTCTCTTCAGTTTTTTACAATTCTTGGTTTGCTGATCATGTTAGTTCTATTCTTGGCAGCATTTCTGGCATGGTCACTAAAAATGTTTCATTGGCTTTGGATTTACCCATTTTTCACATTCATAATGTGGTATTATGCTGCGAATTTGAAGCTCAGAGGGTTAATCGGAAATATTGTAATTTCTTTTAGTATTGCTGTAATACCAGCATTAATATTATATGCTGAATATTCAAGTTATATTCTTTTAAAAACTTTGAATGAACAAGCCGCCTCTCAATTAATTACCCATCTCGCCATATTATCAGTGCTTATTTTTTTGTCAAACATGGCGAGAGAACTTGTGAAGGATGTGGAAGATGCTAATGGAGATAAAGCACATAATTCGAGCTCTTTTTTCCTGAGGTATGGACTAAAAAAAACAAAACAAGTGGTGTTAACGGCTGTTCTTGCTGTGTTAGTTTTAGAAAT
>CAZWXC010000059.1:0-9268 GCA_964637935.1 uncultured Flavobacteriales bacterium
CGTACCAAGCGATCATATAGTAGGTGCTACAGGAACATTAGAAAATGCAGACGAAGTGCTTACCCAAACTCAGCGCGATCGATTTGAAGAAGCAAAAACGGCCAAAAAGCCAGTGATGATTGTTAATCAAAAAGAAGCTGAAAAGGCAGAAAAATCGAAAGCAAAAGACACGAAAACTTGGAAATTTAAAGCGGAAAACGTGCGTGATTATGCGTTTGCGAGTTCGCGCAAATTCATTTGGGATGCAATGGGTGTTGACATCAATGGCAAAACAGTGATGTGCATGGGATACTATCCAAAAGAAGGAAATCCGCTTTGGGAACAGTACAATACAGAAGTTGTAGCACACACCATAAAGACTTACAGCAAATACACCATCGACTACGAATATCCAGTGGCCATTTCGGTTCACACCAACCAAATTGGGATGGAATACCCAATGATTTGCTTTAATGGCGGCCGACCTGAAGAAGATGGCACATACTCTGAGCGTACCAAATACGGAATGATTTCAGTGATTATTCACGAAGTAGGTCACAACTTTTTCCCAATGATCATTAACAGTGACGAACGCCAGTGGACCTGGATGGATGAAGGTTTGAACACATTCGTGCAATATTTAACAGAAGTGGAATGGGATCCAAATTATCCTTCGCGCAGAGGAAATCCGCAGAAAATTGTAGACTACATGAAAGGCGATCAAAGCAACATTGCGCCCATCATGACCAACAGCGAAAGCATTTTCCAATTTGGAAACAATGCTTACGGCAAGCCAGCCACAGCGCTCAATATTTTAAGAGAAACTATTCTTGGAAGAGAACTTTTCGACTTTGCGTTCAAAACCTATTGCGAACGTTGGGCATACAAACATCCTACTCCAGCTGATTTTTTCAGAACCATGGAAGATGCAAGTGGCGTTGATTTAGATTGGTTTTGGAGAGGTTGGTTTTTCAATACCGATCCTGTAGATATTTCGCTTGACGAAGTGCAACTTTTTCATCTTGACACAAAAGATCCGAAACAAGAATTGGCTTTTGACAAAATGGTTGAAGACAGCCAACCGCCTTACCTAGGCGATCAGCGCAATGCAGAAATCATTACCAAACCTATAATCGAGCAAAAACCTGAGTTGAAAGACTTTTACAACAATTGGGATCGCTACTCGCCTACTGCTTATGATTTGAAGAAATACCAAGAATATTTGGACAAAGCTGATGAAGACGAAAAAGCAATGCTTGCAAAAGGCGGTTATTATTACCAAATGAAATTTACCAACCAAGGTGGCTTGCCAATGCCTATCATTCTGCAGTTTACTTATGAAGACGGCAGCAAAGAAAAGCATTACATACCTGCTGAAATTTGGCGATTCGATTCAGAGCAAGTGAGCAAGGTGTTTTATACCAAGAAGAAAATTAACGAGGTAATTCTAGATCCAGAATCTGAAACAGCTGATGTTGACATAAGTGACAATTACTGGCCACAACGCATGATACCCAGCAAGTTTGAAATGTATAAAAGCAGGTATAGCCGCTATGGCAGCGATAGCGGTAAAAACCCAATGCAAAAAGCAAAAGAATAAGCAAAAGGCTCTGATCAAAATGTCAGGGCCTTTTTCTTTAAAAATATCGAAAACTCTTAAGTTTTCCTTGGAGATGATCTGACCAAAATATCATGTGCAAATAAAAAAATTTGAAAATACGAGGCTCACGATGTTAAGAATTTATATTTTGCTTGACTAAACTAAAAAACTATTTGCCTATGTGACAATGTTGATTTGTGTACATATTTACGATACAGCGCAAGCTGGTCTTTTTTCTAAGGAAATCCGCCAGATTTAATATGAAAGGAAAAAGCCAGACAAATGCGCATCCGAAAGGGTGTGCTCAGTCGGTTTTCAAACAATCCTTTCAGGTTCCTGGCGGAGCCTCCTTAGAGTTGAGCGATTCCGTTCGGAGTGCACCCGATTTATTTACGATCGCCAACTAAAAACACATTATAAAATATAAATAAAAAGGGGTAGGAATCACCGCTAAATGAACCTCCTACCCCAGATCAATTAATCACGCACATAGTGCACCACTAATTTTTTTTGCAAAAATGAAAACAATCACACTAAAATTAGCAGGACTACTGCTTGTTTTTTTCAATTGCGGCCAATCATCTCAGGCTCAACGCTATGTCAAC
Source organism: uncultured Flavobacteriales bacterium (assembly GCA_964637935.1). Classification (GTDB taxonomy): domain Bacteria; phylum Bacteroidota; class Bacteroidia; order Flavobacteriales_G; family Salibacteraceae; genus SHAN690. Next base: position 2,185 of record CAZWXC010000059.1, read on the forward strand.
CAAGATTGGTCTTCAATCGTTGGTCTTCCCATTGATATTCATTGGTCTTCTTCAATGATAGCGTCAACAGGACATATAATAACAGTAGGAAATACTTACACATCTGGCCAAAGTGCAAATGTGCTTTTGACCAAATATGCGCCCGATGGTGCAATAGTGTGGCAAGTAGAGTATGACAATCCCGATAACTTAGAAGATTATGGAATTGCTCTTTGCGAGGATAATTCAGGTAATTTTTATGTTGCTGGCACATCCTTTCGCAGTTCAAGCGCTTCACTTGATTTAACAGTACTAAAATTTGATGCAAGTGGAACGAATAGTTGGGCATACTATTTTGATGGTACCGCAAGTGGAGACGACATACCAGCGGAAATAGTAACGGATGGAACAGATGTATTTGTAACGGGCGGCACTGAGAATACATCAACTGGTACCGACTATATAACCATTAAAGTAAAAAATGATGGTAGCGAGGTGTGGACAAACTTTTACGATCATAATTCTTACGCTGATGCAGCCATAGAAATTGATATAAACCAAAATGGTGAAATAATAGTTGCTGGAGGCAGCGCTGACCAAGCCAATCTGTATGATATGGCCACAGTAAAATATGACCCAAATGGTAATTTGATTAACATACATAGAAGTAACTATAATGTAGGTATTGACCAACCTACTTCTTTTGATATAGACACTAGCGGAAACACTATAATCGGAGGCTACTATATTCCGTCAACTAGCGAAATGCAAATTTCACTTGTGAGTCTGAATGATACGCTTGGTTTGAATTGGAGCGTATTGCACGACCCGTCAGCAGGAGAAGATAAAATTATTGGACTTGTGACAGATGCATCAGGCAATATCTACGTTACAGGACACACAGAAGAAACCCCTAATTATTTTAAGTGCTATACTGCAAAATTCAGCAATACTGGAAATTTGATTTGGGAACGTGATTATCAAAGTCCTGAAGGTGGCGCATTTGGTAAAAGTATCAAACTTGGTACTTCTGGCGAAATTTATGTGGCTGGAATGAACTACAATGACGGAAACGACACCAATATCATTACCCTTGTCTATAGAGAAGATGGCAAGCTTATTACCTCAAAAGAATATAACGCTGGTGGTACAGAAATACTTTCTAACCTAGAACTAGATTATTGGGGAAACATATACTTGCACGGCACTAGCTCTGTTAATGGTAATGGTTATGTGACTTTGAAGTATTCTACCTATCAACGCGACTTTGATGTGAGCACAAATGCCGCTTATAATGTTGAATATATAGATAATGAAATAATTGTTCAATTCAAGCCCATTGCAACTAATCCCGTTCCATTTTTTGATAGAGGTAAAACATATGGCCAATTGAGTGATTTTGTAACATCTGGTGCTATTGACGCACTGAACACAGAGTTTGAAAACGCGCACAACTGGGGCAGATTTAACGCGATGAAAGTCTTTAAGCGATTAACTCCCGATGATACGGCTTCCATAACAAGATTAGGTGACACAATCCTGTTACATCACTTTTGGTCTACGTTAATCGTTGAAGTGCCCGCGTCAATTGATGAGTTTGCCGCTTCATCAGTTTTAAATTCACTAGATGAATTCATTTATAATTGCGAACCTAATTTAGTGGGCACAACTACCGATATTCCGAATGACTCTGGTTTCGTTGCTGGCAGCCAAGAAGGACTCGAATCTAACAACACACCAGAAAATGATGTTGAAATGGATAGAGCATGGAACATCTACAAAGGAAGTTCGTTTTCTAGAGTGGGTATTTTTGATTCAGGTATAGACTTTAATCATGAAGATTTTAGTAAAACAGGCCAACTAACATACTCCGATTCAAAAATTGCAGGTGGTTTTGATTACTGGAACAATTCAGCTGTACCATCTGGTTACGGAGATGATCATGGTCATGGAACGCGAACAGCTGGTATAGCAGGTGCAATCAGAAACAACGATCTTGGTGTCGCCAGTGTGGCAGGTGGCGATGCCGACTCAAATAACTTCGGCTGTGATTTAGTTGACTTCCGAATTTTTAACAATAGTGGAGGCTTTGGAGGATTGCAAACATCTGTAGACAAAGCCGCAGAAGCCATGGTAGAAGGAGCTATGGATTGGAATGAAGGTGGATACGCACTCACTGTATTGAATAATAGTTGGAGAATTGTTCCGGGAACTGCGCTAGACAATATGGGCAATAAAACCCTTATGTTCAAAACAAATCAAAGTGTGTATAATAACGGAGCAGTAAATGTTTGCGGCCGAGGCAATGAAAACAACGCAGTAGAAGTTATACCTGCCAATGCTGGCCCTGATCATTTTATGATTGCTGTTGGTGCTAGTGGAATAGATGGTAAAAAATCAGCTAGTTCAAGCTTTGGTGGCAATCTGGATATCATTGCCCCAGGAGTGTCTGAACTGGTTTATTCTACAGACACCTACGAAGGTCCTGTGCAAAACCGCTATTTTACCCACAATGGTACTTCGGCCGCAGCACCACACGTGGCTGGTGTGGCGGCACTATTAACTGGGCAAGCCAATGACCCAGCGCGTTGGGTGCCTAACAGCCTTGCCCCTGAGGATGTTGAAAATTTAATTCAGTTGTATCCTTCTGATGTAGACACCACTGGATACGATGTAAATACTGGTTGGGGTCGTTTGAATGCTGGTTCTGTGATGGAGCACATGGAGTGGCCTTATTATTGGGTGCAGCATTATGAAGAAACGGCATACGAAATTTTGGTTAGCTTAAGTGACATACACTACAACGCCACGGTGCATATAAAAGAAGATTTTGATTATGCAGGAACGGCATATGATGTGCCAGAAGGCACCTATAAGGCGCATATTTATCCCATAGAAGTTACAGGATCTCATAACATAGGAAGTGCGCAATTGCTTAATGGATGGATAAGAAATGGCAGCGCACATTCTAACTTACTGTCTAACGACTCAAATAATTTGTATAACATTCCAAGTGCAGTGCTCGACTCTGTCGACAATACCACTGCATACATTCACGGATATCAATACAAGATTGTGAGCGATGCGCAAAACAATCCAGTCAACAAGTTTTTACCACCCGATTCTCTGGCACCAAAGTTTGCATACAGTTTACATCTATTAGATACCAACGCCACTGGTTTCAAAGAAAAACAAACCAAAAGCAATAGCTATTCTCAACTGCGTGTTTGGCCAAACCCTTCGGGCAATGAGCAAATAGTGCTAATTCCTATGGGTAATAACCAAACCGTGACCTTGATAGACATGCAAGGTAGAGCGCTAAAGCAAGTATTTAATGGGAGCAACAATCAGGAGCAAATGATTAAGGTAAACATCAGTGATCTGTCACCTGGGGTCTATTTTTACCAGCTAAAATCTGGTGACCAAACCTTAACTACTAAATTCATTAAACTTTAATCGCGAAAGAAATGAACAACTGGCAGATTTTATGGGTGCTGTGCGCTATATGGGCAATCTTTTTAAGTAGTTGCATACATGAGCCTATAGAACCGCCAGTTGTTACTCTTCCTTATGAAGAACCTTGCGTAGATTACGATTCTTTGCTAATGAACTGCGAAATTGGTCCATTTTATAACGACCTAAGTCCATCTTATTTTTTCCCAACCATCAACCCAAACAATCCGAATGAATTTGCCTATTACTCAAATAAAAAAGTATTTAAGTATGACAGGACTTCGAAAACAAGAACCCTCCTAGCAGACAACATCAGGGTAATAGGCAGAATGGATTGGGGTGCGCGAGGCTGGATTGCTTTCAGTACGATTAGTTGGAAAGTTTGGATTCTTAAAGATGATGGAAGCGAGTTGATGCAAATAACATTTGGTAGTAGGGATCTAGGACCGAAGTTTCTTGATGAAGGTGATTGGCTAGTCTATTCCGAGACTGAACCCATTGAAAATAGTCAAATCGTAAAATTGGATATCAATGCAATTGGTGTCGATTCCTTCTGTCGGATTGAAGGCTGGTGTTCCTGGGATTATTGTTCTTACAACGTAAATTCAGAAAGATTTGCTGCCCCAAGAAATGGAGTTGCGATTTATGACAAAGATGGAGTAGAACTGAAAAGGACATTTATAGCTGGAACAGATGTAGCTGACATTCCAGATATCGAATGGCTCCCCGATAATGAAAACATATTGTTTATCACTCGATATGGCAATAATCAAGGAACAATTTATAAAGTAAACTCTGTAACAGATGAACTAACCATGATCAAAGAAGGCTGTGAAAACAGGTTTTACAATGATTTAGCAATTTCACCTGATGGCACTTTTATGCTTGCCCAGAAAGGCACGGCCGTAGTAGACGGCTGCGATATAAACACTACGTGGCAGATCGTAAAAATGGACTTAGATGGCAATAACGAGGAAGTAATTCAGTTAACAGAATGAGCGTTATTTAACTTACTATTAATGGGCTGTTTTTGCTTCGACTTCGAAAAATAACAGAGTTGGACCACTATATTTGTCCTTCTTAGGTTAACGAGACAATTAACTGGGCATTATTTTAATTCGCACTAGAAATCTTAGTAATTCAAGGTTGTCTATTTTTTAAACGAAAACTATTTATCATCAAAGGCTCTGATCAAAATGTCAGGGCCTTTTTCTTTTAGATTCCGTTCATCAAATCATGTTACCATACAGCTCAAGAAGCTTTGAAATCTGCATGACATTCTGTCCATTTACCACAATTGGAACAATTATTTAGCAATCATCACAAAATCATAAATAGAAAAATGAAAACATTACGAATTCCACTTTTACTAGCTGTTTTAGCCCTTTTGTTAAACAGCTGTGGCTACAACACTATGGTTGAACAACAAGAAACAGTTGATCAGAAATGGGCCAACGTTCAAACGCAATACCAACGCAGAGCAGATTTGATTGACAATTTGGTAGCAACCGTAAAAGGAGCTGCTGAAAATGAAAAATCAATCTTGACAGACGTGATCGAAGCGCGATCTAAAGCCACAAGCATGAATATAAACGCGGATGAACTTACCCCTGAAAACATCAAAAAATTTCAAGATGCACAGTCTCAATTAAGCGGTGCTTTCTCAAAATTGATGGTTTCTGTAGAGCGCTATCCTGATATAAAATCGAATCAAAACTTCAGAGATTTACAAGTTCAGATTGAAGGCACTGAAAACCGAATTGCTGTTGCAAGAACCGATTTTAATACTGCCGTGAAAGAGTACAACGCTTACATCAGAAAAATACCTCAAAACATCATTGCTGTCTTCGCAGGCTTTGAAAAGAAAGGCTATTTCGAAGCAGATTCGGGATCTGAAAAAGCACCAAAAGTTGAATTCTAATGCTAGGAAAAAAACCATTCAACAAAATTGAGGAGCAGCTTATTCTAAGTGCGATAAAAGCAGCAGAAAATAACACCTCTGGCGAAATAAGGCTGCACATTGAGCCGCGTTGCAAAACTGATGACACTTACGAAAGAGCCATTGATCTTTTTGAAGAACTCGGCATGACCGAGACCAAAGACCGTAATGGAGTGCTTATCTATATGGCTATTGATGATAAGAAGTTTGCCATCATTGGCGATGAAGGAATAAACGATGTGGTTCCAGAAAACTTTTGGAATAATACCAAAGACCTAATGATTGAGCAATTTAAGCAAGGCAAAATAGCGCAAGGTTTGGTAGTGGGTATTCACGATGCAGGCGAACAATTAAAGGCGTTTTTCCCTTACCAAAAAGACGACACAAACGAACTTCCTGACGATATTTCTTATGGTTCTTAAACAAGCATTTTCAACCTTCTCGATAGCACTTGTTTTGATGCTCGCAGTATTTCAATTGCAAGCTAAAGACGTGCCTCCTACTCCAAAAACGCTGGTCAACGACTATGCTAAAATGATGAGTAGCAGCGAAGCAAAAAAGCTTGAACAAAAATTGGTGAACTATGACAACAACACTACCACGCAGATTTCGGTAGTTACGATAGAGTCGCTCGAAGGCGATGATTTGTTTGAATACGCACAAAAGTTGGCCGGAACTTGGGGCATAGGTGGCGAAAAAAACAACGGTGTTCTCCTTTTAATTTCTAAAAAAGATAAAAAAATAAGGATACATACTGGTTATGGAACAGAAGGCGCAGTGCCCGACATTACAGCCAATCATATTATCGAAAATGAGCTTACACCAGCTTTTAAACAAGGAAATTATTATGCTGGAATAGACAATGCTACGAATGCAATCATGCAAGCATTGGCTGGCGAATACAATACAAAACGAGCTAAGAAAAAGGAAGGAAGCTACATTCCATTCATCATTGCGATGATTGTCTTTTTACTGCTTTCTGTTTTCGGACGCAAAAGACGCTATCAATATTCGAGAGGTGGCAGCTATGCGAGCGGCCCCATTTGGTTTGGTGGCTTAGGAGGCGGCAGCAGCGGTGGTTCTGGATTTGGCGGTGGCGGAGGCGGCTTCGGAGGTTTCGGAGGCGGAAGCTTTGGTGGCGGTGGAGCCAGCGGTGGCTGGTAATTACGCCTTCAAATACTCGTCAAGCTTAACTAATTTCCATAGGTCGAACCACAACAAGTTTGGGGTCGAGCTATGGAAATTTTGCTTTATGGCCGTCAAGCGAAACTTTATAAAAGCCCTAACCAGCGGCATCAAGGAAAATTTCGTTGCCAAATGATAATATCTTACTAGCTTGATGCTGTCATCTACTTTTTGCTCGTGCATCAAAAAAGCTAAATTCTTCACTCCGTTTTCTGACTTTTCTAAAAACACTTCTGTGGTTTCTATACCAATGTGTTTGATTGGATTGTCAATGTGTTTTATTTTAAATCCTTTGGATTTTAATTCAATGGCAAAAAAAGTGTCTTCGTGGCCATATCCCACTATACTTTCATCCATTTTCACTTGATCATAAACCGCTTTTCTGATCAAAAAATTATTGGTCATAAAGGTTTTATATGGATTTGCACTGCGCACTTCAACTAGAATCTCTTCTCGAGCCGTTCCGCAATACCAATGAAAATGCAAGTTGTCGTCAATAGGCTTAACTTCTTGATAAACACGACCACC
>CAZWXC010000060.1:0-9248 GCA_964637935.1 uncultured Flavobacteriales bacterium
GTAAGCATCAACTGCTAACTGAATACCAGTTGTAGATAACATACCTACTGCAGCGATTGCAATACCGTATAAACCAGCGAATTCGAATGATAATAAGATAGCTGCTGCGATTAATAAAATCGGTATAGCTGTTGACATCATACCAACACCAAGACCTGCGATTATGTTTGTGGCAGGGCCTGTAAGCGATTGCCTTACAATAGAATTAACTGGTTTTTTGTTAGTTGCAGTATAATATTCAGTAATTTTTCCAACTCCAAGACCAGCAACAAGACCGAAAATGGTGGCTATAAATACGCCGAAAGAAGTATAATGTATTCCTCCAAGCTCCCAGCTTGCAGGCATCATCATATTTATGATGAAATAAGATGCAATTATCATCAAACCTGAAGAAAGAAATTCTCCAATATTTAATGCTGTTTGTGGATTACCACCATCTTTTACTCTCACGAAGAAGGTTCCGAATATTGAAACCAAAATACCTACTGCTGCTAGCGCTAAAGGAAGCATTACCGCACCCAAGCCCAACCAAGAGTTTGCTGGATCTAATTCCATGAAACCAGGAACGAAAACCGCACCTAATACCATTGTACCTATAATAGAACCAACATACGATTCGAACAAGTCGGCACCCATACCAGCCACATCGCCTACGTTATCACCAACGTTATCAGCAATGGTTGCAGGATTCAATGGGTGATCTTCTGGAATACCAGCTTCTACTTTACCTACAAGGTCAGCTCCAACATCGGCAGCTTTGGTATAAATACCACCACCAACACGTGCAAATAATGCAATTGATGATGCACCAAGAGAGAAACCAGCAAGTACATTAAGTACCGTTGCTACTTGATTTTCATCTCCAAGACCAAACATGTTGGCATACAGAATGAAAAGAAGGCTTAAGCCTAAAACTCCCAAACCTACAACGCCCATACCCATTACAGAACCACCACCAAAAGCTACTTCTAGTGCTTTGCCAAGTGAAGTACGAGCTGCATTAGTTGTACGCACATTTGCTTTGGTTGCAACACGCATTCCTAAATATCCAGCAAGTGCTGAACACACCGCACCAATAATAAATGATAAAGCTACCAATGGGCTAGAATTAGCTTCACTAGCTCCTTTAAATGCTAACAAAGCGGCCACAGCTATCACAAATATGGAAAGCACTTTATACTCCGCCTTCAAAAACGCCATAGCACCAACAGCAATATTGTGTGCGATCTTGGCCATCTTCTCGTTTCCGACTTCTTGCTTGTTTACCCAAGCACTTTTCCAAGCTACATAAAGTAGCGCTACTACACCAAATGCGGGGATCGCATAAATTAAATTATTCATTTACAACTGATTTAGAAATAGTTAAAAGGTTTGTTAGTATCGATTTTTTTAAAGCGACCAAAGATAACAGCATTCACAAATAAAAAAAGGCCATGAAAAGCTTAACAATTAAGCAATACAAGCACTTTTCAAACCCTTGAAATACAAATAATTAATTGAGAAAAACATTTGTTTTCTGACATAATCGATCACCAATAAATCGAAAATGAGTGCGGCATTTACTTCGATAAAACAGCGTTTTTAGTCGGTGGTTTCAAACAAGCTAAATGAACCTTAACTCCATTTAACTTCCTTTAAGAATTCTGCACCACAACACTCAAAATAAAAGGCAACAGAGCCCGTTTTTAGGACAGGTTAGTAGGTTTAGTTTAGCGAAAAGGCCCGTTTCCAAATATCTCGGAAACGGGCCTTTTCATTTGCCTTTGTATTTTAAAGTCTAGCCTTACACTAAGTAAAGTGACTCTTTTACACGCTGTATTACTAGTTCAACAGTAGGTACTGCAGTTTCCAATAAATTTAGCGCAAATGGGAATGGTGTATCAGACTGCATAACTCTACTTACTGGTGCATCTAAATAATCAAATGCATCTTTCTGTATGCGATAAGCAATTTCAGAAGCGATAGACGCATAAGGCCAGCTTTCTTCCACTACCACACATCTGTTTGTTTTCTTCACTGACTCAATTACTGTTTTTGTATCAAATGGTCTGATGGTTCTCAAATCGATTACCTCGCAGTGAATGCCATCTTTTGCCATTTCCTCAGCAGCAGCAATAGCCACTTTGGTTATTTTACCAAACGTAACGATGGTGCAAGCATCACCTTTCATAGCGATACGTGCTTTTCCGATTGGGATTAAATATTCTCCATCTGGAACTTCGCCTTTATCACCGTACATTTTTTCACTTTCCAAGAAAACAACTGGATCGTTGTCACGGATAGCGCTTTTCAAAAGTCCTTTTGCATCTGCAGGATTTGATGGTGTTAATACCTTCAAACCTGGAACGTGCGCATAAAACGCTTCGAAACTTTGTGAGTGTGTTGCCGCTAATTGACCAGCAGTACCATTACCACCTCTAAAAACGATTGGCACATTGTATTGCCCACCGCTCATTTGCAACATTTTTGCTGCACTGTTGATGATTTGATCTGCTGCAAGAATCGCAAAGTTCCAAGTCATGAACTCAACAATTGGTCTTAAACCATTCATTGCAGCTCCTACCCCGATACCTGCAAAACCAAGCTCAGCAATGGGTGTGTCAATGATACGTTTTGGACCAAATTCTTCCAACATACCTTGACTTACTTTATATGCACCGTTGTATTCGGCAACTTCTTCGCCCATGAGAAAAACTCTTTCGTCTCTTCTCATTTCTTCGTTCATCGCTTCGCGAAGGGCTTCTCTGAATTGTATTGTTCGCATTTCTTTCTTTGTAAAGAGGTGGCAAAAATAATAGGCTTATTGAGTTTAACTAACAACAAAACATTATTCGTCTTTTTTGTTCGGTTTGAAAACAAAATATTAAGTGTACTTTTTACACTAAGCCTCTTGATTTTACTATGCATCGAACAATTTCTATTCTCAATCATTTAGTTTCTAAAAACTACTTTTGCACCTCTCAATTATCGAAATAGACTAAGTCAATATATATTATGAATATTCTGGTTTGTATTAGTAAAGCTCCAGATACCACGAGTAAGATCACATTTACTGATGGTAACACCAAATTCAATGAAGACGGTGTTCAGTTTATTGTAAACCCTTATGACGAGTGGTATGCTTTGGTTCGTGGTTTAGAATTGAAAGAAACGTTAGGTGGAAAAGTGACCATCATCTCAGTAGGTGGCGCTGATTATGAGCCTATTTTAAGAAAAGCATTGGCAATTGGCGCTGACGAAGCGGTAAGAATAGATGCCAATCCTACAGACAGCAATCAAGTTGCAGCCGAGTTGGCTAACTACGCAAAGGCAAACAATTTTGATTTGGTTTTGCTTGGTAAAGAAACCATCAACTACAACGGAAGTCAAGTGGGCGGTATGATGGCAGCAATGATGGATGTGGCTTATGTGTCTAATGCAAGTAAACTTGATGTTGCTGGAACAACAGCTTCTATCGAGCGTGAAAAACAAGGCGGAACGGAAGTGCTTGAAGCGCAATTGCCTTGCGTAATCAGTGCTGCAAAAGGTATGGCCGAGCAACGCATACCAAACATGCGCGGCATTATGGCTGCGCGTTCAAAACCATTGAATGTAGTAGCAGCATCAGGTGCTACAGCACTTACTGAAACTGTTTCATACACTTTGCCAGACGCAAAGGGCGCAGTGAAATTGATTGATCCTGAAAATGTAGCCGAATTGGTAAACCTTCTTCACAACGAAGCAAAAGTTATATAAGATGAACGTATTAGTATTTGCAGATAGTTTTAACGGAAGTGCTGTAAAAGCGGCTCATGAAGCAGCGAGCTATGGTGCTAAAATTGCTAACGGTGGCAATACGAGCATCGTTACCTATGGTGAAATTTCTGAGTCAAGCTTAAATGAGCTTGCTTCTTATGGCATCACCAACATTTTACATGCTAACGTAATCAACGATATGGATCCAGCTCGTTTGGCAAAGCTTGTAGAAGCTGCCGCTAACGAAACTGGAGCTGAAGTAGTGATTTTCTCACACGACTATACTGGTAAAAGTGTTGCGCCAATGTTGGCTGCAAGAATGAAAGCTGGTTTGGTAACTGGAGTAATTGATTACCCAAGCACAGATGGTTCATTTACTGTTAAGAAAGCCGTTTTCTCTGGAAAAGCGTTTGCTGAAGTAAAATTCAATACTGAGAAAAAAGTGATCAGCTTACTTCCAAATTCTGTTGGAAAAACGAAGGTTGAAGCAAGCGCAAACGTTACTGTTTTCAATCCAGATTTGGGCGCAAGCAGCGTTACTATAAAAGAATTCAAAGCTAAAGGTGGCGAAGGCATCTTATTGACAGAAGCTGAATTGGTTGTTTCTGCTGGCCGCGGATTGAAAGGCCCTGAAAACTGGGGAATGATAGAAGAGCTGGCGAAAGAACTTGGTGCTGGAACTGCTTGTTCTAGACCAGTTTCTGACATCGGTTGGAGACCTCACCATGAGCACGTTGGCCAAACAGGTATTGCCATCAGACCAAATTTGTATATCGCAGTTGGTATATCTGGTGCCATTCAGCATTTAGCTGGAGTAAACGGAAGTAAAGTAATTGTGGTGATCAATACGGATTCTGACGCTCCATTTTTCAAAGCTGCTGATTACGGTATTGTAGGTGACGCGTTTTCTGTAGTGCCTAAGTTAATCGAAGCGGTTAAAGAATTCAAAGCTGCACAAGCATAAAAGCAGCGCTGAGTTTATGAATAAAGAAAAAATCAAACTTGAGATTCTTGGTTTGTCATACAGCCAAACCCAAACAGGTGCTTATGCGCTGGTATTGGGCGAAGCTGAAGGTAAACGCAGACTACCGATAATCATAGGCAACTTTGAGGCGCAAGCAATAGCCATTGAGCTAGAGCAAATGCGTCCTAGCCGTCCGTTGACCCATGATATTTTCAAAACGTTTGCCGATACGTTTGACATTACCGTGACTGAAGTAATCGTATACAACTTATTAGAAGGGATTTTCTTTGCAAAGCTTGTTTGTAAGCGTGGCAACGAAGAGCCAATTGAAATTGATACACGCACCAGCGATGCCATTGCGCTCGCGGTGCGTTTTCACTGCCCTATCTACACCTATGAGTTTATCCTCGGTTCGGCCGGCATTATCTTAGAAGAAGACGAAGCCGATCCGCTAAACTTTGACGAGGAAGAAGCTGAAGCTGCGATGGAAATCACTAAATCAAATGCATACCGAAGCATGACCATTGACGAGCTTGAAGAAGAATTGGACAAGGCAATTAATGACGAGGATTACGAAAAAGCCTCGATTTTAAGAGACGAAATACAAAAGAGGAAGTAGTTTTTCTATTTTCAGCCACCCAAAACTCAATCTAGTGATAGAATCCATTTTACGAGGCCTGCTTGGTTTGGCCGTTTTAGTTGGTATTGCGTGGCTTTTTAGCAAAGACCGCAAAGCCATAAATTGGCCATTGGTAGGAAAAGGAATTCTCTTTCAAATTGCATTTGCAGTGCTTGTATTAAAAGTGGGCTGGATTGAAAAAGGGTTTGATTTACTGAGCAAATCGTTTGTAAAAGTGATTTCCTTCACTCAATTTGGTTCTGCTTTTTTGTTTGATTCGTTTGTTACGGGTCAAACCGAAGTTGCTCTTGTAAACTTTGCGTTCAATATTTTACCAACCATTATCTTCTTTGCAGCGCTAAGCAGCATTCTCTATTATTTGGGAATACTTCAGCGCGTGGTTTATGCTTTTGCTTGGGTAATGAAGCGGTTGATGAACTTGAGCGGAGCTGAAAGTTTAGCTGCTGCAGGCAACATATTTATGGGCCAAACGGAGAGTCCGCTTTTGGTAAGACCATATTTAGATAAAATGACCCAAAGCGAAATCATGTGCCTGATGACAGGCGGCATGGCTACCATTGCAGGCGGTGTGCTTGCAGCTTATATCAACTTTTTGGGTGGTGGAAGCGAAGCCGAACAAATCTTATTCGCAAAACACCTTTTAACCGCATCTGTAATGTCTGCTCCTGCGGCAATTGTGGCTGCTAAAATTCTTGTGCCTGAAAGAGAGCAATTCGATACTTCTATGAGTATATCAAGCCATAATGTAGGCTCAAACTTTTTGGAAGCGATTGCAAATGGAACCACAGACGGACTAAAACTAGCCGTGAATGTTGGCGCCATGCTTTTGGTATTTACTGCTTTGATTTATTTAGGAAATTACATTCTAGAAGACGTAATCGGCCGCTTTTCTGGCTTGAACAGCATTATTGCAGAAAACACTATTTATAGTGGATTGAGTTTTCAATTTATCATTGGCTATGCCTTTGCTCCTATTGCATATTTGATGGGAATTGACAGTGCAGACATTGTTTTAGTAGGCCAACTTTTGGGTGAAAAAACCATCTTGAATGAATTTTACGCCTACGTAACCCTTGGAGAATTAAAAGAAAGTGGAGCGTTTGCGAGTCAAAAATCCATCATCATGAGTTCATACATTTTGTGTGGATTCTCAAACTTTGCTTCCATTGGAATACAAATTGGCGGTATTGGCGCACTTGCTCCAAACCGAAAAGGCTTATTAAGCAAACTAGGCATGTACGCTTTGCTTGGCGGGACCATTGCGTGCTTGTTTACTGCGAGCATTGTGGGGATGTTTTATTGATCAATATTCAAACCTGTTTTTGAAGATGATTTCAGAAATAAATAAAGCTTGGGGTTGGAAAGGTTTTGTTGCTTCAGAAGTTATTCTAATAAATGACTTTGGGAACATTATTTTCAAGACTGAAAATAATGGTTATTGGAGAATTTGTCCTGAAGAAATCAGCTGCTGTAAAATTGCAGATGATTTTGATGTACTAAAACAATTAAAGAAAGACCCTGAATTTCGCCTAGATTGGAATATGTCTCGTTTAGTTCAGCTCGCTGAATCTAAACTCGGATCCTTAGAACCAAATCAGAAATTCTGCTTAAAAACGCCTGCGCTACTCGGAGGCAAATACGAAAAAGACAATTTTGGCAAAATCTCCTTTTCAGAATTGATCCAATTTAGTGGTGCTGTTGGCTATCAAACTAAAGATTTAAATGACGGTGATAAGGTGACTATTACTCCTATAAACACTAATAAACATCTATAGTTAAACCTATTCACCAACTTGGAACAAGTTAAAAAGCGAATACCATGGAGTTTAAAATAAAGGATCTAGAGGAAAAGGTGAGACAAGGGTTGGAGTTGACACACAAGCGGCTCATTGCATTTAAAATTCAGAAAAATTCTCCCCTTGTCGTTTATAAAGAAGGTAAAATAATAGAAATACCTGCTTCAGAATTAGTGAAAGAACTTGATTAGAATGATTCGGAAAGACACTTCTGTCTTCGACCTTTCGATTCGACTAACAAATGAATGCTTCGTTCAAAACTCCTTGATTCTTTTCTCCTAAAACGCTTGCAGGCTTTACCCCTAGCCTTCACCTTTGTTTGATCTTTAGAAAACCATTCTTTTAGATGAAACAATACCACGATCTTCTCAATCATATCTTAGAAACTGGCACTCAAAAAGGCGACCGCACAGGCACTGGAACCATCAGTGTTTTTGGTTACCAAATGCGCTTCGACCTCAGCGAAGGTTTTCCAGTTTTAACCACTAAAAAACTACACCTTAAATCTATCATTCACGAGTTGCTTTGGTTTTTGCAAGGTGATTCAAACATCCAATACTTGAAAGATAATGGTGTACGAATTTGGGATGAATGGGCTGATGAAGATGGAAACCTTGGCCCTGTGTATGGCGTGCAATGGCGCTCATGGCCAACTTCAGACGGAAGAAAAATTGATCAGATTTCACAATTGATCGATCAGATAAAAAACAATCCAAACTCGAGAAGACACTTAGTAAGCGCATGGAATGTGGCCGATGTAGAAAACATGGCTTTACCTCCATGTCATACCATGTTTCAGTTTTATGTAGCCGATGGCAAATTGAGTTGTCAATTATATCAGCGCAGTGCTGACGTGTTTTTAGGTGTGCCCTTCAATATTGCTTCCTACGCTTTGCTCACCCAAATGGTGGCCCAAGTTTGCGATTTAAAACCTGGTGAATTCATTCACACTTTTGGCGATGCGCACTTGTATTCAAATCATATAGAGCAGGCACAGTTGCAGCTTTCAAGAGATTTCAGACCGCTTCCGCAAATGAAAATCAATCCAAATGTGAAAGACATTTTCAGTTTCAAATTTGAAGATTTCGAGCTGACGAACTACGATCCGCATCCTCATATCAAAGCCGAAGTAGCTGTATAACTATGATTATTTCATTGATTGCCGCAGTAGGCAAAAACAACGTAATTGGTGCTAATGGAGATTTGCCATGGAGCTTACCAACGGACATGAAGTTTTTTTCAAAAACAACACGTGGCCATCACGTGCTGATGGGACGTAAAAATTTCGACTCTATTCCTGAAAAATATCGCCCTTTGCCAGGAAGACCAAACTTGGTGGTTAGTAGAAAAACAGATTTTATAGCTAACGATATTGAGGTATTTCATGACATTAAGAGCGCCATTGACTTCGCAAAAGAACAAGGAGAAGATGAATTATTCATCATTGGTGGCGGTGAAATATACAATCAAACCATCCAATTAGCAGATCGCTTATACATCACCCACGTTGATGCCGCGCCCAATGGCGATGCGCATTTCCCAGAATTTGATCACTCAACGTTCTCAGTAGAAGAAATTGCATCCTACTCGAAAGACGATGTTCACAATTTCGACTTTAAAATCTGCTTGTACACTAAAAAACATTAATAGGTGTCAATCATTACATTTGTGAAAATTGACCTCAATTAACATGGCATCGCCCCTATTCAAAAAATCAATCTTCTTTGTTCTTGTAATTTCTGGTTTGGTGCTGGCCTTTGCTGGTTGTCAAAAATCAGAAAGAGATGAAGACACCGAAACTACTGCTTCCCGTGACAACGCATTGGCTTATCACATTTTTGATGATGCATTTCGGGTAGTACATCGCTTTGCAATGCGCGATTCATTGCTAAACGATACAGGAATTGTGCAGTGGTTTGACGACTGTATCGTAAAAGCTACCTTGTCAGACACCCTCGCTATTTTCCCACTTTATTTAACGGTAAACTACAGTGACGACACTACTTTGTGTGATGATGGCTTTAATAGATTCGGTATTATCAGAGCCAGTTTTAGTGGTAAATATCTAAACCAAGGAACACAAATAGCCATCAGTTTTGAAGGATATCGTAAA
>CAZWXC010000061.1:0-9050 GCA_964637935.1 uncultured Flavobacteriales bacterium
AGCATCGCCTGTAAGAAAACCTCCTTTGGTTGAAGCGTCTACCGTAATCTTAACAGTGTTGGTAGTGTCTCTTTCGCACACTCCGCTTTTGACGATGGTTCTATAATATTGCGTAGCTCCTAACTCAGAGTAGTTAAGCGTTGAAGTAGTGATTGAAATTGTGCTCCAAGGACCGCCAAGTGCAGATGCCGCCTCCCAATGTTGCACATCACCCACATTTCCCGAAAGGGAAACCGCGCCACTGTTACTATCTAAGCAAACAGTAGCCACGCCAGAAAGAGTACCAGCAACTGTATTATCAGAAACCGATACTTCCGTAGAATCAATTTCAGGATTACAACCATTAGGCAACGAAACTTCTACATAAAACTTACCATTCTCCGCAAGAGTTACACTATCTATTATTGGGTCTTCATCTGAAGAGGTAAACCCACTTGGGCCAAACCAATTGTAAGTAGCACCCGCAAACGTTGGGGCACTTAAACGCATGGTGTCGCCTTGACAATAGGGTCCATCATTGCTTATGGTTACTTCATCTACCAGTTGAGCTTCCGTTCCTAGAGTTGAAATTGGATCAACCGTGGTATATTTTCTTACGCGAACCCAATCAGCAACAATGCTTCCTGCATTTGAAAAATTGCCGATAAAAAATTTCTTATCATCAGAAAAAACATCGGCCATGCGCGCATCAATACGCGCCAAACTACCTCCAGGCCAAGTAAGCGCTTGAGCACTGTCTCCGTGCCATGCCATTGACCAAGTGCCAAGTGTGTTAAGCGCATTCACCGCATTAGAAAGTGGAGCCTGATCTTCGGCAGTTAAGCAAGAAGTAGTGGTGCCATCAGGCCTAAGGCTCACAAGGCGCATTACTTTATTGTTGGTCACTAGTTGCTCATAACCCATCGCCCATCCTGAGTCATTGGCATTGATTTGACCAAGTAATGCCACACCTTGCGAGACGGAAGTAACCTTAGCTTCTGAGCGCACCTGACCGCTAAATGCTGTGGCGCTTTTAATATGAATATTGGTTGCTGATGAAGACGAACTGAGGGTTAAAGTGCCACCTGCAACGGTTATGTCTCCACCACCACAATCGTCCCAAATGGCAGCATTTAAAACACTTCCGTTAAAATCGTCAAAGAAATCGAAGGTGGTGGCTCCATTTGAAAGCGAAGAAGCTGACTCTCGGCCATAAAAAGCATAAATAGTGTCGGCACTGTTTGCTGCTATAGTGGGTATGTTTACCCAAACCACCGTGGTTGGCTGGTTCATGGTTCCGTTTTCAATCCAAAAAGCCAAGCTGTTGCCCGTTTTGTCTCGCAAACGCAAGTCTCCGCCATTGGCTTGCATTTTACCACTTACTACCAAATCTTGGGTGTTGAGCACAAGTTTTACTTGAAAGTTGGTGAGCGTATTGACATTACCCGTATTGTCTACCAACACGGGTAATCTATACTTAAAACCACTGATGCATGGCTGAGCAAAGCTTGAAAGCCCACCAGCTACGAGCATAGACAAAACAAAGGATCGCACTAATAATTTCATAGCGTAATTAATCTAAAACAATAAATTTCAATGACTTAACTGCGCGACCATTGTAGCATCGCACGAAATACATGCCCGAAGGCAAACTGTTGTAACTAAATTCTTTTCTGATATTATACCCAAAAGCCGATGAGTGATCGATGATAGCTCCTTGCATGTTGTAAACAGTCATGTTCAATTCGTCTTCATCTTCCAATTCTATTTCTACCGTGAATGTGCCTCTATTAGGATTTGGGTAAAGGCTGGTTCTTAAAAAGCCTTTGAATGTGGTAGATTCCTCAGCATAAGCAATAGCATCTGTTTTAAGTTGCTCAATAGAAATAGACTTGGTGACAGTGTCTGCACAGACTCCATTGCTCACGGCCAGCATCACATCATAGGTTTGAGAAACAAAATAGGGATGCGTGGGGTTTTGAGCCGTGGTCGTAAAACCATCGCCCATGCTCCAAAATGAGGTGAAGCCTGAGGGTTCGCTTAAATTAATAAACTGAATAGTATCTCCTAAACTGAGCGTTGTTCTAGCCAGAAAAGCTGCGTTTAAAGACAGGTTTGAGGCCGTTACTTTCACAGTATCTGATCCTGCACAGCCGTCTTGATCTAATACGTCAACCCAATAAAAACCAGAATCTGCCACAGTCACTTGCTGTGTGTTAGCTACAAAACCCGAAGTGCTTCCCCAGTTATAGCTTCCATTTTCAAAACCAGCGTTCAATTGCTTTGTGGCACTATCACACAACACAAAGTCAGAACCAAGGTCTACCACTATAGCAGCTTTTTTGGTTACGACCATTTGATCGCTTTCCGAACAATTTTCTGGAGTGGTAACCGTAACAATGAAGGTTCCGCTTTGGCCAACCGTGATGGTTTGAGTTGAGCTTCCTGTATTCCAAACAAAGCTGTTCAGTGCATTTTGAGCATCTATCGTTAAGCTATCTCCAGAACAAATTATGGTATCGGCACCAAGATCAACGATAGGGCTTGCGTTTACAGTAATGTTGATCGTGTCAACAAAAGAACAACCCGATGCGAAGGAGACTGTGCATATATATGCCCCACTGCTTGTAACTTGAATAGTGCTTACACTTTCGCCATTGTTCCAGTTATAATTAGGAGCTGAAACGTTTGCTGTAAGATCTACCGAATCGCAAACATTGGCGTCTGCACCAAGGCTGAACAATGGTAGCGCATTAAATGATGCTGATGCTTGATTATTACTAGCACAATTTTCAGGTGTAGTAACCGTAACACTATAGTTTCCATTAGTTTGAACCGAAATGCTTTGTGTATTTGCACCGTTACTCCAAGCATAAGTAGACCCAGCGTTGCCTGCGTCAAATACAATGTTTTCACCATTGCAGGCCGTTTGGTTAGCACCTAAATCTACGATAGGACTTTGGTTTACAGTAACCAACACCGTGTCGTAGCCTTGGCAGCCATTTTGGTCAGTAACTGTTACTTCATACTGGCCAGTGCTGGTAACCCAAATATTGTTGGTTGATGCGCTGTTATTCCAATTAAATTGTGTGTTTACACTTGGAAAACCAGAAATCAATTGAACCGAGTCGCACACAATTTTGTCAGGTCCGAGGTTAGGATTTACGGCCGTAAAAAGCGATATATAAGCAGTATCTGCATTCATGCAGCTATTGCCATCGGTTACAGAAACTCGGTAAAACCCATTGCTCAATACTGTGATGGTTTGTGCGGTGCTTCCATTGCTCCAAGCAAATTGAGACCCGCTGTTTTGAGCATCGAGTATCAAGGATGAACCGCATGTAGAAAGTGTATCAGCACCAAGATCTACCACAGGTAAAGCATAGACTTCTACTTGTTGAGTAATGGAGTCTTGACAGCCTAGCGAAGAGGTAGTGATCAATTGCACGTCAAACTGGCCACTGGTTGTGAATGTAAATTGAGGATTGTTTAACGCAGAAGTACTAGCGCCACCAAAGTCCCAAGCGTGCGCCAAAGTTCCACTTGAAATTCCACTATTGTTTTGGAAGGCCATGGCGTTTCCTAAACAAACATTACCAAAATTGAATCCCGCAGTTGGATTTGGAAAAACGGTCACTGTTTTTGTAATGCTATCTACGCAACCGCTATCTGAAACAGCCAGCAATTGCACCGAGTAGGCTCCATCCGCCCCAAATAAATGAGTAGGGTGCTGACTATTACTTCCAAAGTTCCATGTGTATGAAAGGCTTCCAGATGCAACGTTGCTGGCATTTGTAAATACAGTAGAATCGGATTCGCACACCGAACTAAAAGAAAAATCGGCAGACGGTAGCGAATGAATCAAAATACTATCAGAGAAAGTATCGGTACATCCAAAACTGCTCGATACTAATAAATGCACTCCAAACAACCCCGAAGTATCATAAGACAAAATCGGATTAGCATCAGTAGAAGCAAGTTGTTGATCAAATGCCCAGCTATACGAAAGCGACCCGGAGTCAATGCTCGATGCATTCATGATCATGGTTTGGGTGCCCACACAAACATTGTTTAAGATAAAATTTGCCGTTGGGTTTGGATGGATGTTTACCGTATTAATGGCCGAGTCAACACACCCGTTTGATGTAGAAATGAGTGTGACTTGATAGCTGCCAGCGCTGTCATAAGTATGTGTTGCTGCTGCGGTCAGTAATGAATCGCCATCGCCAAAAAGCCATTTGTGTGTGAGTCCAGCTGAGCCCGAAACAGTGGATTGATTGGTAAACGTAACCGTGCTATCAGCACAGGCATTTGTAAGGCTAAATTGAGCATTGGGGTTTGGTAAAACCACCACACTTTTTTGCTTGCTAGCTTGGCACCCCGAAGCCGACTGAACTACCAGCGTAGCTTGAAAAGTGCCAAATTGAGTGTACTTGTATTTTGGGTTGACATCCGTAGAATAGTCGTTTGTTTTGAACGGATCGCCAAAGGCCCAAGTATGGCTTAATGCCTCGCCAGAGCTGATGCTCGTGGTGTCAGTAAACATGGTTGAATCGCCTTGGCAGGCAAATGTGTTGGTAAAACCAACCAGAGGATTTGGTGCATCTACTATCTGAACAGTATCATAATTTACGCACCCTTCAGCGTTCTCAACTCGCACCCAAAACATGCCTGATGTGTCTACCGTAATGCTGTCAATGTTTGTCAAGCCATTGCTCCAACGCACATCCATTCCGCTTAAGCCTGTAGCAGTAATGGTTACTTGTGTGCCATCGCACAGAGGCAGTGTATCTAGCGGAATACTTACTTCTGGCAACACATCGCAACTGTCTTCGCTAAGTGTAATACGGGTTTGGTTTGAAATAGGAAACAAAAAGCCCGAGCTTAGTTTGTTTGCCCCCGTGTTTACCGAACCTGCTTTGTCGCGGTAGCTCAAACCATTATCATGGCTTATGTAAAGGGCAAAATCATTTTCATCGTTTTGATTTAGATCATTGGTGTCTAAATATTGAAAACCAACGTTGCTGATGTCATCACTTTGCGCAGGATTGAAAGTGTAGAATTTTTTAATTGATCCATTGCTTGCTCCTTGCGAATCGTTAAAGCGATTGATCTCAACACTCAAACCAAGATTTCCTTCGCTTTTTAGGTCGAGACCAGCTCCATGCAAATTGGCATAAGTAGTTCCCGTTTGAAGCGGTCTTTGCATACGCACCACACCCGGAAAACCATACACATTGTCGTCTTCATCTTCGCCATAAAGTGTGCCTTCGATGATAGAGCTTGCATAGGTGATTCTTCTTAAAAACAACTGGTTTCCATCTAAAAACAAATTGCCCGAATCAAGCATCAAACGATGGTTTATGAAGAGCGTGTCAATGTTTAGCGCAAGCGTATCATAAGCATTTCTAAAAGATGCACTGGACATCACAATGCTATTTCCACCAAAACCTTGGGTGCTATTTCCCCTGAAATAAACATGGCCAAGAGTATCAGGAAGATTCCCAAAAATGTAAATCTGTGCGTTGTTTACCATACTATCAGTCAAGTGAATACGGCCTTGGTGCAAAATCACATTATCAATGTTTTCTTGCATGTGTTCTAAACCGCCATTGATATAGACATCGGTAACTGGCTTAATATAAAAAAGCTCGTTTTTGTGGCGCACACGTGTTGGCAATTGCGCCCAACTTTCAGCAAAGCTGAGGCAAAACAACAGAAGCGTTATGTAGAATTTCCAATTCATATTACTTCTTCATAATGAAAGCTAAAACATAATAAGGTGGCCTATTTTCATGCGATTGACCGCCACCGCTGTCGGCTGTATTACCATTAATGGTGTGGGTGTGGTTCCCCTCTTCTTCTACGTGAGTTGTTTTCACATCATAGTCTGGTGTTGAACTATTGTTGCCATCTATGGCCACTCCATTTGTTTTATTATGCGCTGTAGTACCAGTACAAGAACCACAAGCTGTAGCTATCCTATGTCTATGATCTCCGGCCTGAGCGGTAGCTAAAGTGCCTTTAGCATGATTATGACTTGGAATTTGCAGCGCAGTGAGGGTAACTTTTTCCACACCACCTGTTTTTCCGGCAGTGCCGCCTCCTGCGCTTCTATTGCCCGGTTGGTTATAGTCTGTTTGGTTTGGATGATACCCAACAATGAACCTGCCTTTGAGGTCTGGTGTAGTCATGGTGCTTCCGTCATCAGTATTGAAGGTGCCCCCATCACACAAAACCCAACCAGCAGGTGCTGAACTACCGCTCCACATGATAATAGAGCCTCTTGGTAGTAGGTCGTTTCCATTTTCTTGCACCTTGGCATTAACGCCAGTTACATTTAGGTTTCCACCATTATTGACAGAAACCACTACATCAGCTCCACTATTCACATTCTGAATTAACAATTCTGATGAAGTGGTGCTTACAAAACCAACACGCCCCTTTATGCCATTGGTGAATGTGTTTGGATACAGCCTAATGTAGGCCGAATTAGTTCCCTCTAGGGTAAACATTCCTGCATTTGAAGTAACATGAAGTTTTGTTTGAGGAGAGTCGTTACCTATACCTACGTTGCCACTGGTGTTGAAATAGGTGTTTTCTGAAATAGCACCATTGAATTTGTAGCGCCATGGCGAAAGAGCATTGTATCCGTTGCTTTCTAAATAGAGCATTTTGTTCAATGCATTGTCCCAATAAACCAAACCAGCTGGCGAGCTTGGTGGTGTGCCAGGTATGCTTGGCAGCAATAAGGCTCGGTTATTTGTGTTTCTTAAATCTAAAATAGCAGATGAGTCGGGCACAACATTGCCAATACCCACTTGTGCTACAACACTTAAAGTAGATGCAATTACTGAAATTAGAATGAATATTTGTTTCATATAAAAATTATTTGGTGCCAGATTACCGCAATTACTTCTTCATAATGAAAGCGAGCACATAATAAGGAGGTCGGTTTTCGTGAGGTCGAGTGCTGCCACTCGTTTCTCCTCCCTTGTTGCCCGTGCTGCCGTTTATAGTGTGAGTATGTTCTCCTGCATATTCTGTTGGTATTTCATAGTCTTGTTCAGAATCAAACCCTTCAGGTATGTTGTAGCTATAGCTGCTTCCACCATCCTCGTTGTCTATTTTTAACCAATGTCTATGAGAACCTGCCTGAGCGGTAGCCAAAGTACCCTTATCGTGATTATGACTTGGTATATTTTGAATTACGAGGGCAACCTCCTCAGCACCACCAGTCTTTCCGGCAGTGCCGCTACCTGTGCTTCTATTACCGGGTTGGTTATAGTCCGTTTCATCAGGATGAAAACCCACAATAAACCGGCCTCTAAGGTCAGGTGTTGTCATGAGACTACCATCTTCATTGGTGAATGTGCCACCGTTACAAAGCACCCAGCCCGCAGGCGCTGAACTACCGCTCCACATCACAATGGTGCCAGCAGGCAGCAAATCATTATTATTTTGTTGAATACGACCCCCTGTAACATTAAAATCTCCGCCATTATTCACAGAAACTACTACATCACCTCCACTATGAGCATTCTGAATAAGCAGTTCTGTTGCATTGCTTACAAAACCGATACGACCCTTTATGCCATTGGTGAAGGTGCTTGGGTATAAGCGCATGTATGCGGTGCTGGTTCCTTCAAGGGTAAACATTCCTGCATTTGAAGTAATGTGAAGTTTTGTTTGAGGAGAGTCGTTACCTATACCTACGTTGCCACTGGTGTTGAAATAGGTGTTTTCTGAAATAGCGCCACCAAACTTATAACGCCATGGCGACAAGGCATTGTAGCCTGTGCTTTCTAAATAGAGAATTTTATTTAAGGTATTGTCCCAATAAACAAGGCCCGGTGGTGTGTTTGGTGGTGTGCCAGGTATGCTCGGCAGCAACAAGGCTCGGTTATTTGTGTTTCTTAAATCTAAGATGGCGCTAGAGTCTGGAACTACGTTGCCTATACCAACTTGTGCGGTTGCCCCAAAGGCTGCTGCAATGATGAATACGCTGATAATGACTTTTTTCATGTCTATTCAGATTTTATAACAATGGTGTTTGGCTCTGCCGCTACTTCAAAACCAGAAGTACTGTAAGCTCTTATTTGATAGTTGTAAGTAGTGCCTGCTGTGAGGCCAGTTTGTTTGAATTGCGTTGATTTCAATAATCCAGACATGGGCATATAAATGCCATTTTCATCGGCTCTATAAACGGTATAGCCAAGCAAAGCCTCTTGGTCAGCGCCATTTTTCCAAGTCATGGTTATCGATTTTTTGCGGTTGTTTACACTTACCTCAACATCAGCCGGGGCAATATCTTCAGCTATTTTTGGTAGTGCGCCAAAAAATGAATTTGAAGGCTTGCTCGACAGCCTGTTGGTATCTACGGCTATCACCCTGTATTCATATCTTTCACCATCTTTTGCGAGCTTATCAGTATAGCTTTTTACCGATGTTGCAATGGGTTGAAAATTGACTTTTTCAAATTCGGCTTCACTATTTTTTAGTCTTTTCTCTAAGTTATAATGAGACAAATCAGGCTCTACGTTTGGCAGCCACTCAATTACCAATAAGCGCTCTTCAGCTTCTTGCTTGAATTTTACGTTTGTTATAACAGGCTGCTTTGGCGCAGTGATGTCTGGCAATTGAACTAAAAGCTCGTTTTCTGACACCGAATAGTTGTAGTTAACATCTGCCGAAGCGATGTAATAGTAATGCGGCACGAGCATGTTTGGTGGCAGTTGAAGCTCGTAATTTGTTTCTTTTATTGGAGAACTGAAAACGGGTTTATACCCAATGTTTGCTTCATTGGCTGGTCGCTTGAAGAGCATGTAGCCAGCAAAATCATCTGCAGTGACAGCTTCCCAAGAAAATTGCACTAAGCCGCTGTCCAATTTAACTTCAAAATTGCCCGGCACAGCAGGCGGAAAAACATCGCTAATACTTGTAAACAACTCATTACCCACAGCCATGTTGCCGGCTGCATCTACCATTGCAATGCTCATGTAGTAAGTGCCTTCGCCTGGCACTTGATGTAAAAAAATGCCGCTTTTTGGATCAAGTCCTTCAGCAATAAT
>CAZWXC010000062.1:0-8913 GCA_964637935.1 uncultured Flavobacteriales bacterium
AAAAACGGCTAGTCGGCCACAATCAACTGTGGAACAACCAGGCACTGCTGCCATCGATCTTGATACAATTTTTGAAATGAATCGTGAGCGTAATGCTTCCAGCCAGAATCAAGAAATTATTGTTCCCAAAAACAAGTCAATAAAAGAAACAAAGCAAACTGAAAGAGTTAATTCAGATTCCTTTTCTCAAGAAGAACAAGAAGAAGAATTAGAACACGAAGATTTGCTCGAGAATTTTGATGCCAGAAAGGCAATTATTTACAGTGAAATATTAAAACCTCCTTACCTATGAAAAAGATTAGAACACTTATAGTGGATGATGAAGAGTTAGCAAGAAAAAACCTGGCTTTTCTATTGGCAGATTATTGCCCAACGGTTGAAGTAATTGGTATGGCGGCAAATGCCAAGGAAGCACAAGCATTTATAGATAAAGAAGCTATCGATTTGTTGTTTCTGGATATAGAAATGCCAAATGGTTCTGGGTTCGATTTGCTTGAAAGCATTAAACATGATATTGATTTCAAAGTCATCTTTATTACTGCATATCATGAATATGCCTTGAGAGCATTTAAATACTCTGCCGTTGACTACATTCTGAAACCGATTAATCCAGAAGAATTAACAGCAGCGGTAGATAAAGTTAATCCTGGAGAACAATCAGAATCCGTTGAGAAAATTGATCATTTAATCGAGAATATTCAGCGCAGGGGCGAACAACTCGATAAACTGGCTCTTCCTTCTATGGAAGGTCTGCATTTTGTCAATTTAGACGAGATCATTTATTGTGAATCGCAAGACAATTACACACAGTTTTTCTTAACTGATGGTCGCAGAATCATGGTTTCAAAAACAATAAAGCACTTTGAAGAGATGTTGGATGAAGAACGCTTTTATCGTGTTCATCGCTCTAACATCATTAACCTTAAGTACATAGATAAGTACGTAAAAGGTGAAGGCGGCTACGTAGTGATGAAACAAGGGCCAAGAATCCCGGTTTCAAGGCGTAGAAAAGAGAGTTTTTTGCAACTCTTTCATCATGAGTAATTTACGTTTTTGACCGTAAGTTGATCCAGTGTTACCGTTTTCTAAACCTTTATTGTGCGGGTCGTTTGGATTAACTTACTTTAACGCCAGAAACAAGAGAAATGAACATAAAAATGCAGTAACCATAAGGCTTTCAGGGAGTTTAAAAAAATGTTAAGCGTATTATTACTTTTTTATCTTTACCCGCTTTTTGCGGGCTTGAAACCAATCGCCTGCCAACCTATCTAAAGACAGTTGAACATGAAAAGAATTTTACTACTCACCCTAGCGCTGTTTATTGCATCAATAGGCGCTTTTGCACAAGTCGGACAAGGAGCTATGAAAGGCACCGTTACCGAAAAAGGTAATGGACTACCTATTCCATTTGCTAACGTAATCCTAAAACAAGGCGGTGCTCAAATAACAGGTACTCAAACAGATTTCGATGGAAAATTTGATATACGACCTATTCCTGCAGGTAAATATGATGTGGAAGTTTCTTATGTAGGGTATGGCTCAATTAGAATACCAGACGTGACTGTTAATTCAAATCAAACGAGAACAATTGAAACTGAAAAGCTTCAATTGTCATCGGCTATTGAAGAATTAGGAATCGTAGAGGTAGAATGGAAAGAACCGTTGATTAAGCAAGATGCTGCTTCAACGTCAACTACTATTGACGCTGAAGCTATTGGTAAAATGCCTATCCGAAGTGCAGGTGAATTAGCTGCGACTGTTGGGGGGACTTATTCAAAAGATAATGGTACTGGCGATCTAAACATGCGTGGAGGGAGAGATGATGCCAACTACTATTACATCGATGGTATTAAAGTTAGAGGTAGCTCAGGTATACCTCCTTCAGCTATTGGTTCTATTGACGTAATTACCGGTGGTCTTCCAGTGCAGTATGGTGATGTTACAGGTGGTGTAATCAGTATTACTACTAAAGGTGTAAGTAGTAAATATGCTGGAGGTCTTGAAGTGCTTACGTCAGGAGTGAAACTTGGTGATAACCGATACATAGGTTTGGATCAGTTTGGATACAACTTGATTGAAGGAAGTTTATCTGGTCCGCTTTTAATGAAATTAGATTCAACTACCAGAAAAAAGGAGCCAATTCTAGGATTCTTCATATCAGGAAACATCTCAAATCAACTGGATGGACGTCCATCGGCTGTTGGTGCATGGAAAATTAAAGACGATGTGTTGGATGAATTGAAGGCAAACCCATTACGACAAGGTTTTACAGCAAACTCTGTAATTCCAAATTCTGATTATTTAAGATTGAATGATTTTGAAAGAGTTGCTGCAAGACCGAATGTAGCGCGCACAGCGGTTAGTTTAGCGGGTAAAATCGATGTAATTACATCGAAAAGTACAAACCTTACTTTTGGTGGAAGTATGACATATAGCAATGGAGCTGAATATGAATACAATCATAGTTTGTTTGATTATGAGAATTATCCTATCAGAACTAACTTTGATTGGAGAGTTTTTGGTCGCTACACTCAAAGATTTGCTAGTACAATGCAAGACGGAAGTGCTTCTGTAATTAAAAATGCATATTATTCAATTCAGGCAGATTATAGTCGAGAGTTTGATAAGTTGCAGAGCGCAGATCATGGCGACAATTTCTTTGATTACGGTTATTTGGGTAAATTTAAAACCTATCAATATATTGATACAGCGCAAGGTGTAGATGGTAAAACAGGTATTACAGGCTGGATTCAGCAAACTTTTGTTGATACCTTAATCACATTCGAACCTGGTGATGCAAATCCAGAATTGGCTGCATTTACTCAGCGTTATTATGAGCTAAATGGTTGGGAAGGTTTTGATGGAGAAGGAAATCCTGTGTATGATCCAAGTCAAGTTGCTGCTTTTACCAACTATAACAATATCCAGAGTGGCGGTGGTATGATTAATGGCGACAACCTTGATGCAAGAGGTAGAAATGTTTATGGAATTTGGTCTTATAATTCTGACATTACTAATGATAGAGGAGGTAATACAGACAGGTATTTCGAATCTATTTCGAATCAAATCCGTTTATCAGCGCAAGGTGCGGCACAAATCGGTGATCACAACATTGTTTTAGGTTTTGAGTACGAGCAGAGAATCGACAAGTCTTACTCACTAAGCCCAAGAACTCTTTGGACAATTGCTCGATTAAGATCAAACACACACGTATCTGAATTAGATACTAACAATCCTAATATCAGCTATCCTGGTCCAACAATTACTTATCCAAGATTGAATAGTTCACCTGGCGACTATGCAGGAGAAGCAGGATTGGATAATCAGAGTTTTCTTGATTACAACCTAAGAAAGGTTACGGGTTTAAATCCTGACGGAAATGACTTTCTTGACGTTTTTGCAATTGACAAGGACTTATTAAATTTGAATTATTTCAGTGCTGACGAGCTTTATAACAGTGGTAATTCTTTAGTGAGTTACTATGGATATGACCCTTACAGCAATAGATCAAACGCTAACCCATCTTTTGATGATTTCTTTACCGCTACAAATGAGTTTGGTAATTACACACGACCAATTGGTGCATTTCAGCCAATATATGTAGCTGGTTTTATTGAAGATAAATTTGAGTTTGATGATTTGATCTTCCGAATTGGAGTTCGAGTTGATCGATTTGATGCTAATCAGCAAGTATTAAAAGATCCTTTTGTTCTCTTTCCTACAGTGAAAGCAGGTGAAGATGAAGCGATGGATTTATTGCCAGAAAACGGAACTCGTCCTAGTAATATTGGTGATGATTATGTGGTTTATGTAGACAACGTGGAAACCCCTACAGCAATCTTGGGTTATAGAAGTGGTAAAACTTGGTATAGCGCTGAGGGTGCTGAATTACAAGATGCATCTTCTTTAAGAGTGTCGAATGGTTTGCCAGCACCTCTTTTGGTTGATAAGGTAAATACTAACAGTACCGATATTACTTCTGAGTCGTTTGAAGATTATAAGCCTCAAACTAACTTTATGCCACGTATCGCTTTTAGTTTTCCAATTTCAGACGAAGCAAACTTCTTTGCGCACTATGATGTATTGACTAAACGTCCTACTACCGGTATCAGATTAGATCCTTCAGATTATTACTACTTGCAGTCAAGAGCTAGTTCTGCTCAGCTTAACAACCCTTCATTGCAGCCAGAAAAAACGATCGATTACGAGGTTGGTTTCCAGCAGTTGCTCACTCAAGAAATGTCTTTGAAGTTCTCTGCATTTTATAGAGAATCTAGAAACATGGTACAAGCAATAAGAGTTTTTGATGCTTATCCGATTGAATATAGAACATATGAAAACATTGACTTTTCAACAGTAAAAGGATTAACAGTTACTTACGAACTTAGAAGCACAAAAAACCTAACAATGAGAGCTTCTTATACACTTCAGTTTGCTGAAGGAACTGGGTCAAACTCTACTTCTCAGCTAAACTTGGCTAGAAGCGGTCAAGGTAACCTTAGAGCTCCAATCAGATTGAATTATGATCAGCGCCATCAGTTTGTTGCCAGTATAGATTATAGATATGGATCTGGTGAAAAGTACAATGGTCCAATAGTAGGTGAAAACTTCAGATTGCTCGAATCAATGGGATTCAACCTTCAGTTAAGAGGTGGTTCTGGGGAGCCATATAATCCTCAAAGTAACTTTACCTCAGCTGCAATGTTCCAAAACAACCCAGCTTCATTGCAACAAGGTCGTATCAATGGAGCAAGTCTTCCTTGGAAATTTAGATTTGATTTTTCTGTAGATAGAGACTTTAAGATTGTAACTAAAGGTGACGAAAACGGTAATGGAAAAAAGAAGTACACAGCTAATGTTTATGTGCAGGTAAAGAATTTACTTAATGCAAGAAACATAAACAATGTTTGGAGAGCTACGGGTAACCCAGATGATGATGGATACTTAAATTCAGCCTTAGGTATACAAAGAACAGAAGAGCAAAATAGCCCATTCTCTTACTTAGATTATTACCAAATGAAATTGTGGGATCCACAGAATTGGGAATTACCTAGAAGAATAAGATTAGGTCTAAGATTTAACTTCTAATTAAGAACGAAGATTTTTTGATAGTATGAAAACGATGAAAACCTTACTTAGCGCGATACTTTCAATTGCTTTTATCTCTTCAGCCTTCGCGGAGAAATTTAAGTACGAAAGCAGTAATAAAAATGGTGGTTCACAAGGTGATATTACCGTAGCAAATTGTACACCTGCCACCGCAGCTACAGAACTTGATATCAACAACACAAGAGCATTGATTCAAAGTGGTGGTGATATGTGGTGGGATTTTAACCGAGCACGTTATGAAATTCCGAAAGGATCCAACAAAACATCACTTTTTGCTGGTTCGCTTTGGTTGGCTGGGCAGGATGTTTCAGGTCAGTTTAAAGTAGCAGCTCTTAGATTCCGTCAAGTTGGAAATGATTATTGGACAGGTCCTTTGAGCACAATAAACGCAGAAATTGATCCCAACACTTGCCGTCTTTATGACCGTCATTGGGAAACTACGAGATCAATGGTTGCTGAATTTGCTGCTTGGTTTGACGCGGGTGAATTTGATGCAGAAAATGGAACTCAGACGCAAGCCAACCTGTTCCCGGGTTACTCAATTCCTTCAGCAATTACCGAGTGGCCAGCTCATGGTAGAAATTACAGTCCATACAACGAAGATTATTACTTAGCACCTTTTTACGACAGAAATGGTGATGGTGATTACAATGTAAGTGATGGTGATTATCCCGGTTATGTTCTTGTCGGTAAAAGCGATTGTAGTAGAAGAGTGCGTGACCTTTATGGTGATCAAAACCTTTGGTGGGTATTCAATGACAAAGGGAATGTGCATACTGAATCAGGCGGTTTGTCAATTGGTATGGAAATCAGAGCGCAAGCTTTCGCATTTGCCACTACGGATGAGGTAAACAACATGACATTCTATAATTATGAGTTGATCAATCGTTCGACTTTCGAATTAGCTGACACATATTTTGGTCAGTGGGTAGATCCGGATCTTGGAAATGCTCAGGATGATTATGTTGGTTGTGATGTGCGCAGAGGTTTGGGTTACGTTTACAATGGTGACGACAATGACGAAGATGCTTCGGGTAACTTGGGATATGGAATTAATCCGCCAGCTTTGGGTATTGACTTTTTCCAAGGTCCTTTTCAAGCCAATGACGGTGTTGACAATTGTTTGTGTGTTGATGATTACGCTGGAGCTATTGCCGAGGATGGAATCGTTTACGATGGACAAGGGGCAGGTTACGGTGATGGTATTGTAGATAATGAGCGTTACGGGATGAGAAAGTTCCTCTATCATAACAACGCTCCAGGTCCAGTGGGTGATCCTAATATCGCTACAGACTACTATAACATGTTGCGAGGTATTTGGAAAGATGGTACACCAATGACATACGGTGGGAATGGTTATGATCCTTCAAACGCAAGCGCAATTCCGGCTGGTTATATGTTTCCAGGTGAAACAGATCCTGTTTTTTGGGGAACAGATGGTGTAGATCCGGGAATAGGCGGTTGGTCAGAAAATTCTGCAGGTAACCTTCCAGGCGATAGACGTTTTGTGCAATCTTCAGGTCCTTTCAGATTGGGCCCAGGTGCAGTGAATAATATAACTGTTGGAGTTGTTTGGCAACAGGCTACTTCAGGTGGTAGATTGGCATCAGTAGAGGCAATGAGAAAAGCTGATGATAAAACCCAAGCTCTTTTTGATTCTTGTTTTGAAATTTTAGATGGTCCAGACGCTCCAGATGTTACTGTTCAAGAGCTTGACCGTGAAATCATTTTGATGCTTTCAAATCCGCAAAACTCTAACAATTATAAAGAAGGGTATTTCTCTACAGATCCGTTTTTGGCTGCGCCAGACTCAGTAGATACAAATGGTGATGGCTCGAATGATTTAGCATTAACTGATGAAGAAAAGGAACTCTATGGTACCTATAAATTCGAAGGTTACCAAGTCTATCAATTGGCAGACGGTAGCGTTGGTACATCTGATTTGGAAGACAATGATAAAGCACGTTTAATTGCTCAAGTTGATGTCCCTAATGATGTAGATAAGTTGATCAATTTTGAATTTGATAGTCAATTAGATCAAGATGTTCCTAAGTTGAAAGTTGATGGGGCAAATGAAGGAATAAAGCATGCATTTAGAGTAAATGAAGATGCATTTGCTATTGAAGACAACCGCTTGATTAACCACAAGACTTACTACTTCATGGTTATTGCTTACGCATACAACAGATTTGGAGATGGGGTTGGAAACCTACAGCATATTGACGGTGTATACGACCCTGCGTCAGGTAGAACAGATGGACAAAAAATTCCATACTTGGCTAGTAGAAAGTCTCCAGCGGGTCCAGTTAGAGTATACGAGGCAATTCCACACTTAACTTCTATGGAGCAAGGTGGAATTGAGCTAAATGCACAATTTGGTGATGGGGTAGAATTGAAAAGATTGGAAGGTCGTGGAAACGGAGCCAACTATGTGAATATCAAAGAAGATGTTGTAGACTCATTGATGTCTGCTACGGTTGCTGATGGCGAGTGGGTTGTTCCACAGCTTGATTTTGCTTCAGGTTTTGGACCAGTAAAAGTTCAAGTGGTTGACCCATTAATGATTCCTCAAGGTAACTTTACGTTGGCTTTTAGAGACACTACGGCAAATAAGGATTACACCAAGCTGACGTGGGTTTTATATGGTGATGGAATTGATACTGTAGAATCTGAGCAAAGTATTAGTCAAGGTAGTGAGCAAGTGATTTTTGAACTTGGATTATCTGTTGCTACTGAATATGGTTATCCAGCTCTGAGTGGGAGATCAGTTACCAATGGCTATTTGGGATCTGAAATAGCATACGCTGACGAAACAGATAATTGGCTTTCGGGTATCATTGATCAAGATCAAAGCCAAGCTTTAAATTGGATAAAGAGTGGAACTTTCTTATCTCCAGAGAGTAGTCAGGATTTAACTTCAGACGATCACTTGAACAATTTTGCAGCCACCACATCACCAGACTTGGATGCTTTTAGCTTCCTAGATCCAGAAGAATATTGGGAAAATGCAATCAACAAAACTTGGGCACCATTTGCGCTCGCTAGTTATGACACAGCGCATCCAGTTCCTATGTTCAGTGGAAATGTTCTTGGAGCTGAAAGATTACTGCAGGCGGCTAATTTGGCAAACACACCTAGTGTTAATGTTTACATTACTTCGGATAAATCAAAATGGACACGATGTCCAGTTTTTGAGGCAGGGGATGAAGACATTCTTTCTGATGGGCCTGCTACTAGAGGTGAATTGAGAAAAGCGCTTTCTGTAGACAAGGATGGAAGAAATCAATTAGATCCTAATGTTAATGAGGCAGAAGCTACTTACAATGGTTTACAAACTATAGGTGCTAATTTGCCTAACATGACCGCGGATGATATAGCTTATTATCAAGCTATAACAGGTGAAACTTCGGCAAGTGATTTATCCGATTATTCAGTTGGTATGGGCTGGTTCCCAGGTTATGCAATTAATGTTGAAACAGGAGAACGTTTAAATATGGCCTTTTCTGAAGATAGTTGGTTGAAAAATGAGAATGGTGCTGACATGCTTTGGAATCCAACAGATAAAATTGTCGAGGAACTTTTTGGTGAGTTAAGATTTGGTGGTAAACACATGATCTATGTTTTCCGGAATAACTTTGAAGATGTCAATGCAAACGGCAACATCTCTGCACAAGAGGATCAGTACTTAATGCCTAATTACGATGGCGGAACTTTTGCATTCCAGAGCTTGATTGATTTTGATCCATCTCAAGGTTCAACCTTAATTGATGCTAAGAATGACGGACAAGCGATTTCTTCTTTTTT
>CAZWXC010000063.1:0-8840 GCA_964637935.1 uncultured Flavobacteriales bacterium
TCAAATCTCCCCAACGGTTGTAAACCCTTAATGCCAATTCTCGGTTTTCGTTGAGCCCTTGAATTTCCCAAACATCGTTTAATCCATCGCCATTTGGCGAGAAACCACTGGGAATGTACATAGTAATGAATGGATCTACCACTAATTTTTTGAAGGTACTATCAGCGCATTGCCAAATGTTTTCAGCCTTGAGTTCAATCAAGTAAGTTCCACCTTCTTGGTAAGTATAAACTGGCTGAAATTCAGAAGATTTAAAACCATTATCAAAATCCCATAACCATTTTACCCCGTTTACAGAAGTATTTTCAATTGGTACAATAACATCAAAAGGTTCGATGGTATCTTTTCCTAATTTAAAATCAGCAATTGGCGAAGGAAGCACTGTTATAAAACCATTTTTCACTAAAGATGCAACGCAGTTTTCATCACTTGTGGCTGTCAATTTTATGCTGAAAGATTTAGGCTCAATACCATTATTTTCGAGCTTTACCTCCGGAGTTTCTGAAATTCCGAAAAATGCATCATTTGCGAACCATTCATAAGTCATGGTTCCAGCAGAAAGGGTAGAAAGGTTTTGCAAAGTAACTTCTGCTGGACTGCAAACAACGGTATCAAAGGATTGAAAACCTACTTCTGGTGTTTCAGGAACAGTAATTTGTTTGGTGATAGAATCGGCACAACTCTGGTTTGATGCGGCCCAAAAAGTAACATCAAACTCCCCTGATGATTGAAATATATGCTTTGGGTTTTGCAAAGTTGATGTGGTTGTGTCGCCAAAGCTCCATCTGAATTGATTTACGACTCCGCTGCTGATGCTGGATGCGCTAGAAAATTCACTTTCAAAATCTTTACAAGCAATGTCGAAATCAAAATCAGCTTCGGGCAATGGATACACTTTAGCTGTGGTTTCGTACGTTTCGGAGCAACCATAATTGCTGGTTACAGTAAGTTTGGTTTTTATGCTTGTGGCAGAAGTAGATGGAAAAACCGGGTTTTGTGTTGAGAATTGATATAAACCGCCCATAACCCAATTCCAGGCAACAATGTTGTCTCCACCTGGAGTAATTTGAGCGATGGTTGATTGATCAAAAAATCCCAAATCTTCGCCTTCGCATACTTCATTTTCCCAATTAAAAAGAGCATCAGGAACTGGATAAGAAAAGACTTCTTTTACTACTGTATCTACACAACCAAAATTTGTTGAGATAGCTAGCTGAACCAAATGCGCGCCTGGAGTATTAAATTGATGGTTCGGGTTGGGAAAAATACTTGAACCATTTCCAAAATCCCAAATCCATTGATTTACAACACCAAATGGCGTTGTGGCTGTTTGTGTAAACGGCATAGGCTCATTGGCGCAAGAAGCAACATGCGTAAAATCAGCTAGTGGAATTTCGTATACCGTAACATTTTTAGTGATTTGGTCTACGCAGCCACTGTCTGAAGTGGCAATAAGCGTAACGCTATGCGTACCATCTTGAGCAAATTGAAAACTCGGATTTTGAGTGGTGAGTGTGTCATCTCCATTATTTAAAATCCATAGCCAATCGGTCATAATTCCATTAACGACCGCGCTGTTATCAAAAAACTGGGTAGGCACGTTAAAGCAAACACCTGGAGCAGAAAAATCGACAAACGGAAGCGGATGTACATCTACCACCTTCACTATAGAATCTACGCAGCCATAGGTATCTGTTAATTCAAGTTTCACAGAATAAATATCAAACGTTGGATATAAATGGGCAGCATCCCAAGTGGTATAATCCACACTTTGATTATTCTGCACATCCCATGTATAACTTGCTATTGGAAAGGTGTTTTGGGTGCTCGTATTTGTAAAAAACACGGTATCACCATCGCATGCACTTTGAATGGAAAAGTTGGGTGTAGGTGGATTGTGAATCACGATTTGACTGTCTAGCGAGGCATCACAACCCAATTGTGTTTGCACCGCTAACGTGACTTGATAAGAACCTGGATTTAAATATAGATAGTTGGCTGCTGAATCAAGACTAACTCCAATACCATCACCAAAATCCCAATTCCAAGCAACAATAGTATCTAGACTTGAAGGCGTAATATCTGCGAAACTTGTTGAATCACCAAGACAAAATTGATTCACTGAGAAATCCACATTTGGTGGTGAGTATACATTAATATCTTTCGATCTAATATCTACACAACCATTTACGTCAGTAGCTACTAAACTAATGGTGAACGTGTCGGTAGTAGCATATACATGATATGGATTTGTGTCATTAGAAAGTGTGCCATCACCAAAGTCCCAATAGAATGTATCAATGTTGGTCAGTGCATTTCCAACAAAGCAAGCAGTGTCTGCAAAAGTGAAGAAAGCGGTATCTCCTAAACATACATTCTCCGCTTCCATTTGAAAATCTGTATACAGTTCGTAGGTAAAATTTGAGTAGATGGCAGCCTCTTGCGAATAATTATAAAAACCTAACCTTCCTGGTTCAAAACATCCTGTAACATCGAAAACAAGAACATTGTCTATCCAAACGATTATTCTAGTAGGCGTATAAACAATATCAAAATGATAAGTGGTAAAGTCTACCCAACCATTCGTATTACCCCAATTTGAGGCCAAAACATTCCATGTAGCACTGTTTGTATGATTCCAAAAACCAGGAAATATACTTGGATCATTATTTTGATATGTTCCGTTTACATCATTTAATGATGGGCCTGCCTGGGTGATCCAACCTAGATAATTTTGATAACTCTGTTTCCAATCGAAAACCACAAAATCCATATCCAAAGTCGGTGAAGTGGTAGGATAGCCTGCAATGTTAAATGGACCTTGATAGCCCATAACAAAACCAATGTAGTCGTCATCAAAAGCTATATCTACCATTATATCTCCAGAAAATTT
Organism: uncultured Flavobacteriales bacterium; assembly: GCA_964637935.1. GTDB lineage: Bacteria > Bacteroidota > Bacteroidia > Flavobacteriales_G > Salibacteraceae > SHAN690. Next base: position 2,894 of record CAZWXC010000063.1, read on the forward strand.
AACATTGATGAAAGTATCTGGACTTACATAAAAAGTGGGACAATTGGTATTTGCCAGACTTTGAACCGAAGTGGGAGGATTTGCCACATTCCAAACTCCCGAATTTATCCCATAATGTGTCCACCCATTATAATCAATGGTGCCCGCACACTGCGCAAACCCATTTCCCGAAAGGGAAATGAAAAAAAGAAGAAATGAAAATGCTCTCAGTAGTTTGCTCATGAATGCAACCAAATATAAGGTCTTGATGCTTTTAAAACGCAGCAAGATAAGCTTGGTTGGCCAAAATGATCAATTTGTCGAGATAATGTTAAATTCCGTACTTATCAATCAAATATACCAGAGCCGCAATGGATGCCGAACCCAACTCCAATTCGCGCTTGTTTACTTGATCAAAAGTGTCGTTTGCACTGTGATGATGATCAAAATAGCGTTGACTGTCAGGTACAAAACCAATCATGACGTTGTCATCTGTTTTCAGTGGACCGATATCAGCTCCTCCGTGGCCTTCATCAAGCTGATGTAAACCAAAAGGTTCGAGCATGCTTTTCCATGATTGGATTTTCTGCAAAGCCTCCGGATTTCCATCAACATGAAATCCGCGTGGAGTGAAGCCACCGCGATCTGACTCAATGGCAGCAATGTGTGTTTGACCCGATTTTGCGGCTTCTTCAGCATATTTTGTAGCACCGCGAAGACCGTTTTCTTCGTTCATAAAAAACACAACTCTTATGGTGTGTTCAGGCTGGTAATCCATTTTTTTGAGCAATTCGAGCGCAGCCAAACTCTGCATCACTCCCGCCCCATCGTCATGCGCGCCATCGCCTATATCCCAACTATCAAGGTGGCCGCCAACCAAAATAACTTGGTCAGGATATTTAGTTCCTTTTATTTCTCCAATTACGTTGTGTGAAGGCGCATCTTCAAATGTTTGGCAAAGCTGGCGCAAATAAAACTGAACTTCTTCTCCTTTAGACAATGCCAAACTCAAAGCTTCTGCATCTGCCGTGCTAATGGCCGCAGCTGGAATAGAATCTACACCGGATTCATAACCCATAGAACCTGTATGTGGAAAATCGTCAATACGCAAGTTTAGTGAACGGACTATTGCAGCTTTTGCTCCATACTTTGCTGCTTCTACGGCTCCGCCCCATCTATGCTTTACGCAATGGCCATAACTATGAAAAGTGTACAAATTTTCTGCAGGCATTTTTTCATTGAAAAACACAATTTTTCCTTCTACTTTCTCACGACCGAGCACTGCCAATTCACTCCAATCGCTGATCTCAATTATTGGTGCGAGTATGCCTTCATTACCTGTTGAGATTGATCCGCCAAGCGCACAAATATTTACCAATTTTTTCTCTCCCTTGTCTGCTGCAAAAAAGGCGATTTCCTTTTCGCCACGTTCCCAATGCGGCACCATTACTGGCTGCTTGATAACATCCAAGCCCAATTCACTCATTATTTTGCAGGAATATTCCACTGCTTCAGCTGCTTGAGGTGAACCACTTAATCTGTGACCAATGTCTTTGCAAAGGCTTTCGAGCCAAGGATAAGCGCTGCAATCGGTAAGCGATAGTTTGAACAATGATTCTATTACCGCTTCGTCACCTTCGGCCAGCGTTTTAAGTTCCTTTTGAGCTTGCAACGAAGAAAAGCTCAATAGAGAAACTGAGAATAAAAGAAAGAAATACTTCACTATTGAAGAATGATTTTTTGATGGGATAAGCGACCATTAACAGTCATTTGAACCAAATAAACACCCTTGTTTAAGGAAGACAAATCCATTGTAACAGCAGCTTTATTTGGATTTAAATCCATAACAATATTACCTTGAATACCAATAACTTGAATGCTTTCAATCAAGCTCTTGCTTGAAATATATAGCTGTCCTGAAGTTGGGTTTGGATACAATTCAAAACGAGTGCTTAACTCTTCCAAGCCAAGCAGGTCTATTTCCTTTTCAATTTCATCTGAACCATAATCATTGAACACGTATAACTTGGCTGTGAAAATTTGAAAATCCATGTAATCATAGCACGGACTAAAATCGGTCGATTGACCACCGTTTCCGAAATTCCATAACACCGTTTCGGCTCTTAAGCTTGTATTTTCAAAACAAACGCTATCGCCAAATATTTGAAATTCGAAATTGGCCACAGGTGCTAAACAAGAATCTGTGCTCAAATAAGCAATGTTCGAAGTGTCGGTGAAGCCCATGTTGTCTTCAACTACACAACGCACTAATACACTGTCAAGCAATGAATCTGCACAATAAGTATACGAACTTATGCTACTTGAAACCACTGTATTCCAACCCGTTAAATCCAATTGCTGCCAGTGATAGGTTAATGAATTACCTACAGCAGTAATGGTAAAGTCTTCGCAAGCACCAATGCAAACCACATTGCTTTGTGGGTTTTGGGTAATCACAGGCTGCGCGAAAAGAGAAATAGAGCAAATGATTGCAAAAAGAAAGAGTAAAGATTTTTTCATAAAAGCCAAATAAGGTGGTAAAAGTAATCTTCTGAGCTATTTGCTTGTAGGCAAAAAACGAGTGTGAAATTCTATTTGGCAAGCAGACGTATTTCAACCAACAAATGCTGCTTTAGGATGGGTTTTTCTTTGAAAAATTAAATCTTACTCCAATATAAAACTCGCGTCCATGCAGCGATGAATAAGCATAACTCGTGTCGAAATACGGACTAAAACCACTCGCAAAATTAGGATCGTTGTAGCCTGAAAGTGGCGAATAGGCCTGCTTGTAATTGCCTAGGTTTTGAATCCCGCCATAAAGCTTCCATGATTTTTGATGGAAGCGCTTGGTAATCTGCAAATTCTGTAAAGCAAAAGCTTTGCTTTTTGTGGGCCGAGCAACCTGCTTAGGATCGCCATTCACATCCAAATCATAAACTTCTGGCAATTGCATTGGACCTGTAAATTGACAGGTATATGCCACATCCAGTTTCCACTTTCTGAATGAATAGTTTAAGGTGATTACACCGCTAAAAATGGGAGCAAACTCAATTGGCTTAAGAGTTCCGTCTTTACTTAAAATAGTAGCTCTATTGGCATTAAAACCAAGATTATACGCCAGGGGAAAATCAAATTGTTGATTGAAATTAATGGATGCTCCCATGGTTTGCGCTCCGTTGGTTCCGTTGGCGTAAATGATTTTGCCAGCAACGTCATAATTCGGTTGAATAATGTTGCTGAAATCTGTGTAAAACGCATCAATATCTATGCTTCCTTGGCTGTTTCGCCACGTGTAGACATGATGAAAATTGCCCGAAATATTCCATGAACGTTCAGGATTTAGACTCTCTTCAATTACCACTTCGCGCTGGCCAGTGATAAATGCGTGATCTTCGGTAAACAGGTTTACAATTTTGAATCCAGTTCCAAAATTTGCTCGAAGACTTGTCCATTCGCTTAGGTTATATTTTGCACTCAATCGCGGAGCCGGAATCAAACCATGGGCTTCATAATAATCTAATCTAAAACCTGTTAGCATTGTCAATCTAGCTCCAAACTTCCATTCATTTTCTGCGAAAATTCCCGGTATGTATTGATGCATTGCCGCATTGTTGAACGCTTCGTTGGTAGCAACTGTATTGTCATCATAAAACTGATAGCGATTGGTGATGCCGGCCAATAAGGTGTGTTTTCGCCAAGGTTTAGTATACACTAGGTTTGAAAAACCAACCGTTTGATTAGCCAAATATTGGGCGGCACCATAATAACTATCTTGATCGTGCAGGCTGAAAGAATAATCGAGTCGAAGGTTGGCTTTTGTTTGCAATTCATAGGTTCCAAAAACTTCCAATCGCTTGGTATAAATGCTTTCGCCATATACACTTTCGCTTCCGCGAATGGTGCGATAAGCCCGATTTTGCAGGTAATCCTCTACTCCATTTCTTCGATCTTCAAAATAAAGCTTGCCCGTTATGGTGAAGCGCTTGTGATTGGGCCGCGCTAAGCTCCATTTACTCAGGGCGCTTATGCGATCCATGCTAATTTGGTCGCTAAAACCATCACCATTGTCATCATCAATTTTATTGAGGTAAGACCAATTTACTCCTGTGCTCTGACTCCATTTTTTCACTTTTCCCGAAAGGGCAAGATTACCAAACGCCTCTAAGTGGCTTGTCCCCATAAAATCAGCGCTTATCAATGGCTGATCTTCGGGCTTTTTAGTGATGATATTAATGACACCACCTATGGCTTCAGAACCATAAAGCGTTGAATTTGGGCCCTTTATCACCTCAATTCTATCAATCATTTGAGTCGGAATACCATTTAAACCATACACACTAGCGAGGTTTCCGTAAACTGGACTTCCATCCATGAGCACAGCAGTATAAGCGCCAGGCAAACCATTGATGCTGATGCTGTTGGTATTGCAAACACCGCATGCAACCACTTCTTGCACTCCGTTTATCATTGCCAAGCCCTCCATCAAGTTGGTTGCAGGAATATTATTGGTGAGTCGCTCTATGGTAATTACATCAATCTTAACAGGCGAATCGGCTACATATGTTTCGCGCATAGTACACGTGATCACAATTTCGTTCAAACCAAGCATATCTTCTTGGAGGTAGATTTTACCCAGATCTGTGGATTGATTTTCTAAAAGTTTAAAAGGCAAGGTTTTAGACTTAAACCCTAAAACAGAAACCAGCAGTTCGTAAGAACCTGGACTTATGTTTTGGATGGTAAACTTTCCATTTTCATCGCTAGAAGCACCTATACTAGTGCCTTTCAAAACCACATTGGCAAACGGCAACACTGCGCTAGACTTAGCATCGAGTAATTGACCACTCACCCTTGATTGAGCTTTTAACGAGAAAGAAACGATAAGCAAAACACAGAGAAGTAAAATCCGAATCATTGCGCAAATCTAAAATCATTTTTAGACTTATCTAAATTTATATTTACACACATCAATTAAACCAATTAGATTTGCATTAAAATATTTTCAAGAATGGCTTCATTTACAGTAGAGAATTACCTTAAAGCAATTTTTCAACTGAGTCAGAAAACCGAAGGCGGAGTTACTACCAACGCCATTGCAGATCACATAGGTACAAAAGCTGCTACTGTGAGCGACATGCTGAAAAAACTGGACACACAAAAGCTGATTAATTACAAGAAATATCAAGGCACCGAACTCACAACAAAAGGCCGAAATATGGCCGTTGAGATCATCAGAAAACACCGTTTGTGGGAAGTTTTCTTGGTAGAAAAACTCGACTTTAAGTGGGACGAAGTACACGATATAGCCGAAGAACTAGAACATATTGAGTCTGAAGAACTGACAAATAGATTGGAAGATTTTCTTGACAATCCAAAATTTGATCCACATGGTGATCCTATTCCTGATAGAGAAGGAAATATTCAACGCAGAGCTCAAGTACCGCTTTCAGAAGTTGAAACTGGCTCGTTTGGCATAGTTACCGGAGTAAAAGACAGCTCCAAAGCATTCTTACAATACTTAGACACTATGGGTATTTACTTAGGCAACAAAGTTGAAGTAAAAGAAATCTTTGAATACGATAAATCTAGAACCATTCTTTCTAAAGGTAAACTATTGACTTTGAGTCTGCAAGCGAGTAAAAATCTTTTTGTAAAAACAGAAGCATAACATGGAAACAATACTAAAATACATTGAGTCTATCGATCCAGTTCTAGCAGCTTTTATCGCTACCACATTCACTTGGCTGCTTACAGCCGCTGGCGCTTCATTAGTATTCTTTTTCAAAGAAATGAAGCGGAGCGTTTTTGACGGAATGTTGGGGTTTACGGGTGGTGTAATGGTTGCAGCCAGTTTTTGGTCGCTCCTTGCTCCAGCCATTGAAATGGCCGAGAGTCATGGTGATCCAGGTTGGTTACCTGCTGGTGTAGGCTTTGCGGCTGGTGCGTTATTCTTGTTTTCCTTAGACAA
>CAZWXC010000064.1:0-1969 GCA_964637935.1 uncultured Flavobacteriales bacterium
TTTGATTTATGATAGCCAAGCAGATCGTTTCATTTTTGTGATTCTTCATGGCAGTAGTGCATCTACATCTAAAGTGCTGATCTCATTTTCTAAAACCAATAATCCAAGCGATGGATGGTGGATGTATTCTGTAACAGGAAATCCAGTAAACAATAATACTTGGCTCGATTATCCGCACATAGGCGTTAGCAATAATGAGCTTTACATCACGGGCAACTTATTTTCAAATGCGGGAGATTTCGATCAATCTGTCATCTATCAAATACCAAAATCAGCTGGTTATAATGGTCAAACTTTGAGTTACCAGCTTTGGGATGATGTTGAGGATGGAAATGGTTTTTCAGCATTTTCTTTGGTACCGCTTACTAACGGACAACAAGGCAATTACGGCCCTGGTATTTATCTTGCTAGCACTCGATCGGGAGGTAGCAACAAAATTTACATCTATGATATTACCGATGACATGAGCGCGAGCAATGAGCAGCTGAATGCATACACCGTAAATGTTGCAAGTTATGAGCCAGCAGCTGACGCTTATCAGCCGGGTTCCGCTCCTGATTTAAACAACAACGATTGTCGCCTTCAACATGGTTTTTATCTGAATGGAACAGTGCACGCGGTGCACCATGCCGATTATAACAACACGGCATATAATGGAATCGTTTACTACCGAATTCCGCTCAATAATTTAAGTGGAGTAACCCAAAGCACTTTTGGCGAAAACAGCAAAGATTGTTCATTTCCAAGTATTGCATCTTTCGCGCTTGACGCGAATGAAAAAAGTGTGATGGTTGGTTATTTGAGTGTGAGTTCATCTACATCGCCTGGTATGCGTGTGGTTAATTGTGATGAAAATATGAATTGGTCTAATTCTACACTTGTAAAAGCTGGAAACACTTATGTTGATTATTCTTGGCTGTCTGGTACAGAGCGTTGGGGCGACTATTCTGATTTGCAACGCAAGCATAGTGCAACAGCTCCTGAAGTTTGGATGGCGGGTTGCTTTGGAGCTTCGCAACCGGTAAACCACACTTGGAATACTTGGATTGCCGAGATAAAAGGCGATTACACACCGCTGCCATATCCAGTTGCTGGCTTCACTGCTGATACTACCATTGACTATGCACCAGGTGTTATTCAGTTTCAAGACACGAGTTCAAACAATCCTACTTCATGGTTTTGGACGTTTGAAGGCGGAACGCCAGGAATAGCCGTAACGCAAAACCCAACGGTAACATTTACCGACACCGGAATGTTTGACGTTACATTAGTGGTTGCAAATCAGTATGGTTCTGATACAGCTATGGTTGAAGATTACATTACCATGCTAAATGCCGATACCATTCCCATCATTCCTGAAGGAATAAGCGAATTGAATATCAATTCATTGAAAATGTATCCTAATCCAGTCAATGCTTTTGAATTGGTGCATTTAGAAATAGATGTTCCAATTACCTCAATGGTAGAAGCAAATGTGCTCGATATGCAAGGGAGAGAAGTAAAAGTGTTGCTTTACGATCAGTTGAAAGCAGGACTTCACAAGCTTACTTTTAACTCAATGGCTTTGCCAACAGGTCAATACATCGTTCAGATTAGTATAAACAATCAAATCAGCAGCAATGAAAAAATTATTGTTAATCACTAGTGTTGTGCTCTTGGCTATGGCTTGCAACGAAAAGCCAGTTAATGAGAAAGTAGAAATAGACCCAGCTGCCCAAAAAGTGGAAGCGGCAACCCATGGCGAAGAAATGGAAGCTGCACCTGTTCAAGAAATTGCAGTACAAAAAGACAGCATCATTCCAATGGACAAAAAGCCAGTTCAAACCGTAGATCAATCTGCACCCAAAGAGGTAATTGAGCATGCTTCAAATGAGCAAAACAAGGTAGATAGCATTAAAGCTGCAAAAGCAAAGATCAAGAAGAGGTAGTTTTTATATCGAAACTACTCCAGGAGATAAGGTGGCCACTT
>CAZWXC010000064.1:1979-8822 GCA_964637935.1 uncultured Flavobacteriales bacterium
ACTTTAATTTCCTCAGAACCTATCAATGTAATTTCGCTTCCGTAAATGCTAAAACCAAAACCTTCGGGTAAGCAAGCCACTGGAATTTCGTTGATTGATGCATATTCTTTAAGTCTTTGCAATCGGCTCTCGCCACCGTGTCCTTCAATGGTTTTTTCTGTGTAATGAGGGTTTATTTGAAAGTCGATCAAACCAAGAGCATTAAAACTTAAAGGTTCAATCACAGGCATATCATTGGTTGTTTTTATAGTTGGGCAAGCCATATTTGCTCCAGCGCTCCAACCCGCATAAGGTGTTCCTTCATTCACTTTTTTTACGATTGCATCTACCAAGTTTTTGCTTTGCAATTGATACAGTAAGTGAAACGTATTTCCACCGCCCACAAATATAGATGCTGCATTTTCAATGGCTTCGATAGGGTTTTCTGCATGATGGATGGAAGTTACTTTCACCCCAATTTCTGCGAGCGCATTTGCTACCATTTTTTCATATTCGTCATACGAAAAACTTACTGCTGCATACGGAATGAAAAGGACCTCGCGCACTTCGCCTAAAAATTCGTTGATATGAGATTTTGGCCATCCTAAATAGGGCTGTCCAGGCAGTGTGCTGTTGCTCAGTAGTAATAACTTCTTCATAAAGGATTTCTTAATTGAATGCCAAATGTGAAACATTTTACACTTTTGACGAAAACCAACACCATGAAAACGCTACGAATTGTTTTTACCCTCATCATTGCCCTCCAATTGATGGGTTGCCAAGAAACCATTGAAGGAAATGGAAATGAAGTAACTGAGAATCGCATTTTGAATGATTTTGATAAAATCAAAATTTCAGGAATGTTTGAAGTAGTGTTAGAAGAAGGTGACCCAGGAATAAAAATAGAAACGGACGAAAACTTGATTCCATACATTACTACTGAAGTAGAAAATGAGGTTTTGCGAATTGCTACAGGAGATGTTACTCTGAGTGCAGAAAAACTATTACTCACTATCTATTATGACAACCTAAACGAGTTGGATTTTTCGGGAGCCGTAAAATTGAGCACCTCTAGTGTGCTTTATGGCGACAAGTTTAAATTAGGAATTTCGGGTGCTGGTAGTGGTGATCTTGAGGTAGATCTTAACCAACTAACCATCGAAGTATCGGGTGGTGCAGAGTTAAATTTGATTGGCAGAGCTAATGTATCTAGCTATGATATATCAGGTGCTGGAGAAGTAAATGCATTTGAGCTTTTCAGCAAAGAGGTATACATCGATTTATCAGGTGCAGGAGAAGTGAATGTGAATGTTGAATCAGAATTGGACGTGGAAGTTTCGGGCGCTGCTGAAGTGAATTATATCGGTTCGCCAAACATCAGAGAAGACATTTCAGGTGCAGGTTCATTGAATAAAAAGAATTAGTGAAAAGAAAGAATTTAACCATTGTTTTGTTGGCGATTATTGCATGTTTACTGCAATTGAAGCTCAGTGCTCAAATTAAAGACCCCACCGATTTAAGAGACTTATATGATGGTGTTCACACTATAATTTGGGAAAACGGCACACAGTATATAGGTGAAATTTACAGTGGAGAATTTAGTGGCAAAGGCACTATGATTTGGAGTGATAGCAGCTACTATGAAGGAAACTGGAGCAAAGGAATGCGCAATGGCAAAGGCGACATGGCTTGGTCAAATGGCATTAAGTACTTTGGCCATTGGAAAGACGATGTGCCTCAAGGTAGAGGACAAAAAGAATGGCCTGACGGGCGCATTTATCGTGGTCAGTTTGTAGATGGAAAAATGCAAGGAAAAGGTAAAATGAAAGAAGCCGATGGCACCATTTGGAAAGGTGAATTCAAAAACAATGAAAAGGTTGAATAACCTAGTTAGTTCGAGTTTTTATAATAGTGAGGATCGTTGTTTCTTGCCTCAATCTCATCTTTTACCGTTTCCATTTTTTTTGCAAGCAACGCGAATACTTTAAAATCAGTTTTCACGAGTCTTTCAAAAGCTTCATTGTCACCGTCACCCACAAGCGCCATTTCGTGAAGTAAGAAAAAGCCATTTTGTTTAAGCCAACGCAAAGCCTCTTTATTTCCTTCAATACCATTGATCAAAGCCATTAAGTGTGGCTTTTTATTTTCTAAAAGCCAGTTTCTAGCGCGGGTCTCGTTTCTGAGCGCGTAATAAAAAACACCTAATTCTGTGAAGTTCTTCATCAAAAACTCGGTGATTTTCTTGTTTCCTGAAATGCTTTCACCCCAAGCAATCAATACTTTGGCATCGTATTCAAGCCCTTTTAATGTCAGTTTCTGTTCCATTTTTTTCCTTCAATTAGCTGCGCTAAGTTAATGCTCATCTTAATGATTGGGTTTATTAGCTACACATTGATTCTTAAAACTGCTTTTAATATCGAGTCAGATATGTTCATTTGCACCATGAAATGGCTACAGCTTAGCTTGAGAATATTTTATGGGTTGCTCTTCGTGGCATCTGCTATTGTCAAGCTTTATCCAATAGAATCGTTTGAATTGATTCTCATAAAACAAGTAGGGATTTCTTGGCAATGGGTTGCATACTTCAGCCGAGGTTTAATTTTTCTTGAATTGGCACTTGGCTTAGCTATTATCACTGGATTTCATCTTAGAAAGTCAATACTAACATCATTAGGATTACTCGCTCTATTTTCAATTTACTTATTGCTCCAAATAACTTCAGGTGCTGGAGATGAAAACTGTGGCTGTTTTGGGGAATTAATTCCGCTTGATGCCACGCAAAGCTTGATCAAGAATGCGGTATTTGCTGTTTTTGCTGTTGTATTGCTTCTCATTTCAAATAGAAAAAGCCAACACAAAACGGCAGTTGTGTTTCCAATGCTGACTTATGGTGCATTGATTTATTTGTTGTTTCAAAGTCCTTTTCCAGAAACTTTGAGCGAAGCGATTGGAAACAATTCTATTTCACCTTTTGAAGAGTTTGCCGCGGATAAAAAGCTTGATCTTGGACAAAAGCAACTTTTCTTGATCATGTTTGCTGAGTGCAAACATTGCGAACAATTGGCATCGACTATTTCGGCTATGAATTTTGATGCGGAAAAAAGCCATTTGAATGTGCTGGTTTATGGCCATCCTAAAAGGGTAGATGAGTTTACAGAACTTACAAACATTCAGCACTTGAATCCGCAATCAACGAAAGACCGAAATATTTTAGCGGCAATTGACGGCACTTTTCCTACCATGGTGATGATAGATTCGTCTGAAATAAAACACCTTTGGGTGGGGTCAGCGCTCAACACGCGCTTGTTTTCGCAGTACCTTGTTCCTTAAGAATTTAAAATATGAAAACCTTCTTTTTTTCAATTTCAGTTTTGGTAATGTCTTTTTCCTTTAGCGCATGCACAAAATGCCAAGTTTGCGAAGCCAAAGACCAAGACAATGTGGTAAGACACACCTATGATGAGGTTTGTGGAAAGTCTAAAGACTTAGAAATAAACGCGCAAAAGTGCGCTACCGAATATGGCGGTTACGATGGTTTTTCATGCAGTTGCACTGAAGTAAACTAATTAACCCTTTCTTCCGCAATATCTTTTAGCGCTTTGCGTAATATTGAACCATGAAACTAAACGTCTTCTTTATTCTTTTCGTTTTTGCGATTATTACATCCATAACTGCATGCAAAACGTGCAATGAATGCCGAGTTGCCCGCGAAACAACGGCAGATGATACCACTGCATACGATACGATAAAACCTTACTCAGATATCTGCGGAAGCAACAGAGATTTGAGAGCTTTTGAAGATAGATGTAACATAGAATTTTCGAGTGATTCTGGCGATGTGACAACTTACATTTGTATATGCTCAGAGGTTCAATAAGCCTTTCGAAACAAATATGGAAAGCCCCGAATATTTGGGGCTTTTTCTTTTTAGTTGTTTTTGTAATTGGAGGTTTATCTTGCAAAAATGAAGCTTCTAGAAAGGTAGAAGTGATTGAAGTAATTGAACCCGAGCCTTCAGAAATTGCTTTTTCAACTTCTACGAATGCAAGAATTACAAGCTACTTCGATTCGCTTTCGAGATACCAACACTTTAATGGCGTGGCGCTATTTTACCACAGCGACAGCATTTTTAGGTACAAACATGGTAGCCCACGCATAGCTGAAAAGGATACTTTTCAGTTTGATGATGCATTCCAGCTTGCTTCGGTTTCAAAACCAATTACAGCCTTTGGTTTGTTGCATTTGTTAGAACAGCGGCATATTTCCGTTCAAACTCCGGTAGCAGATATTTTACCCTTGTTTTCGAACAAAGAAATTACACTCTTTCAATTGCTAACCCATACAAGCGGAATTGGAAATTATCTCTACATGACAGATAGCCTTTGGACAAATCCAGATTCTATTATTACCAATGCAGAAGTGCAGTGCTATTTTGAAGAAGATTTGATTCCAGCGTATCATTCACCCGGCAAAACGTATGACTATTGCAATTCAAATTATGCACTGATTGCCAGTATTATCGAGCAAATTAGCGGTCGTTACTTTTCTGATTATATGCACGATGAAATTTTTTCACCACTTGGAATGACCAATTCTGCTTACATGAATCCAAGGGAAAAAACATGTTTGGATTATAAAGTTTACGGTCATTATCCAAGTGGCGATAAAAAATATCCATTTTACCTGAATGGAGTAGTGGGTGATAAAGGACTATACAGTTCGGTTAATGATCTTTTTCTTTTTTACCAACAGCTACAAAATCCAACCTTAGTGAGTGATAGTTTGCTTGATTTGGCAATGAGTCCGTTGGTAGCCGCAAATCATCATACACACTATGGTTTTGGATGGCGCAGTAAGCAATTAGAAACAGACCGTTTGGTGTTTCACAATGGCTGGTGGCGCGGCTTCAGAACCTATTTTTGGTTTAACCAAGAAAAAACGAAATGCGTGATAGTGCTTACCAATACTATTAAAGGAGGCTATTTGCACCAAGAAGAAGTATGGGATTTATTTTAATCTGCGAACTCTTTTATAGAATCTACTGTTATATTGCACTATGACAAGCAAAGGCACACACATTCCTCTTTTTCCGCTCAACATTTTTCTGTTGCCGGGCGAGCAACTGCCTTTGCATATTTTTGAGCCTCGTTACCGAGAGCTTTTTGCAGAAGCACGGTTAGAAAACATAACATTTGGTCTTCCTTTTACTGTAAAGGAAAAAGGATTGACTTTAGTAAGCGAATGCCGCTTGCTTAAAGTGACAAAGGATTATGAAAATGGCGAATCGGATGTGATTGTTGAAGCGCTTGAAGTAGGCGAATTGTTGCAATTCAATAACTCGTATCCTGGTAAATCATATCCAGGTGGGGTGTTCACTTATCGTGAAAATTTGAAACTTGATGGTCCTGCTTCGGATGAACTTTTGTCTGTATTTAGAGAATACATTTCCTTGAAATATGGTAGTAGGCAGCCTTTAAGACAGATGGCGCATTACCGTATGCTTGACGTGGCTGCTAGCATGGCAATGAGCAATGAAGACAAAATAAAACTGCTCATTACAGAAAGTAACGAGCAGCGTGAAAAAATTCTTCTGAATAACTTGAAGTACCTGAATTTACTTCATCGTCAAGAAAACAGTATCGAAAACGGTTTTATCCTTAACTAGGTTTATTTTACTCGGCAAACTTCACCATCGGCTTCGCGATCGGTGATTTCGTCTGTACTTGCGGTACAAATATCATTTGATGTAGTAGTGGTATCAACCACATTGCCACCTCCATCGGTTACGTAGCTTACAGAGGTGCACTCATAGCATTGTGAACATGATGCTAAAAAAAGGCTTCCAAAAACGGCTAAAACGAATAATGACTTTTTCATGATGGTATTGGTTTATCGTTTGTTTTCAAGTTTCATACCAAAGGCTTCAATAAAGATGCATACAAATCAAGATACATGGGTAAAATGTTTGGCAGATCAAACTTTTCGGCCTGTTGCAGTGCTTGATTCTTAAAACGATGGAGCGTTTCAGGAGTTGCTAAAATGTCTAATGCATTTTTAGTCATGTCTTCTACATCGCCCACATCGCTTAAATAGCCGCTATATCCATGTTCGTTTACTTCGGGTAAACCACCGCTGTTACTTGATATTACTGGCAAGCCAGCGGCCATTGCCTCCAAAGCAGCAAGTCCAAAACTTTCAGTTTCTGATGGAAGAATAAATAAATCGCCATTAGCTAAAACACGTTCTACATTTTTCGTTTTCCCAAGAAAATGAATGTCGCCACAAATACCCAATTGTCGGCACATTTGTTCCACATTATACCGATCGGGTCCATCGCCAATAAGCAAAAGTTTCGCTTTTATTTTTGATCGGACTCCAGAAAATACTCGAACAACATCCTCCACACGTTTCACTTTTCTGAAGTTAGAAACATGCATTAAAACAGGTTCGCCATCAGGCGCATATCGCTCTCTCAAACCATTAGAAACCAATGTTTCGTAGCGTTTTAGATTGATGAAATTTGGTATAACATCAATATGTCTGTTCACTTTAAAATGAGCAAGCGTGTCGTTTTTCAAACTGCTAGAAACCGCAGTAACCGCGTTACTTTCATTGATGGCAAACGTAATTACAGGTTCAAAACTTGCGTCTTTTCCTAATAGCGTAATATCTGTGCCGTGAAGCGTAGTTACAATGGGCAAATGAATGCCTTCAGATTTCAATATTTGACGCGCCATGTAGGCTGCGCTAGCATGAGGAATGGCATAATGAACGTGCAAAAGATCTAAACTTTCGTTTTTTACTACGCTAACTAGCTTTGAAGTAAGCACTAATTCATAAGGCGAATAGTCGAAAAGTGGATAG
>CAZWXC010000065.1:0-8760 GCA_964637935.1 uncultured Flavobacteriales bacterium
ATGCCAGTTTCACCATCGGCGGCCGGTGTGCCGCTAATATCAACATGCTGATGTACGATCGCGACAAGCCGACACAGGTCGAAAATATCCGCAAAATGTTCAGTGCCCTGATCCGGGAAACCGCCGAAGCAGGCTATGGCGAATATCGCACCCATCTCGGCTGGATGGACGAGGTCAACCAGACCTATGATTTCAACGATGGAGCGCAGCGTCGTCTGAACGAGAAGCTGAAAGACGCGATCGATCCGAACGGCATATTGGCACCGGGAAAACAGGGTGTTTGGCCAGCGGCCTATCGCGATGAAGCAAAAGGGGACAATGTATGAAACGGCTTGCATTGATATCCTCTGCGCCAAAACCGCAAGCGGCCACAGCAACCGAGAGCGGTCCGCCGCCTCCCCCGCCCTATCAGATGCGCGCCGAATTGCCGCCCGGCGACCGGCTGAAAGCTGGCAAAAGCGGTGAAGACCTATTTTCCAATCGCTGCGGCTCCTGCCATCTGGCCGGAGGCATGGGGACCAACCTTCTGACCGTGCAGAGAATCAAGGCGGGAGAGCCGCCCGAGACGGGGCTGTTGACCAACCGGACCGATTTGACGGCGGATTATATCAAGACCGTGGTGCGTCAGGGCAAGATGGCGATGCCGCGAATTTCGCGTGTCGAAGCGACCGATGCAGAGCTCGACGCGATCGCCACATATCTTGCGAAGACGGACCAATGATCCTCTCCCGGCGCACCATCTTGAAAAGCGGGATCGCTGCCGCTGCCGTGTCGGCCAGTTCCACAGCGGCGCTCGCATCCCGATCGGCGGATTTGATCATCTTTGATAGCCGCAATCCAACCAGCGTGCGCTTTGCCAGCACGCATTTTGTGCGCAAGATTGACATTGCCGGCGAAGATAAAAATTTCTGGCAAAATTTGCGCTCCGATCCCGCCAGCCGCAAGATCGCCGGCATGACCGGATGGAGCGACTTCATCCTCGCTCGCGGCTTCCTGGAGGAACGCGGCAAACGGCTGACCGTCGAGAAGCTTCAGGACGGATTGTTTTTCTGGGAGATGCAGTAAGATTTGCTTGCCACGATCAATGCCGAATTCGGTTTGACCTTCGCCCTTATTATTGTATGTATTACATACTAAATGGGGATCATGATGACTGCCAGGATTATTGATGGCCGCAGCCTTGCTGCTGCCATGCGGGAAGGTTTTAAAGAACGCATCTGCGCCTTGAAGGAACATGGTGTCACGCCGGGGCTGGCCGTGCTGTTGATCGGCGATGATCCGGCATCTGCGGTCTATGTCGGCCGCAAGGTCAAGGCCTGTGCAGCGGTCGGGATCCAATCCTTTTCGCAAAATCTGCCGGAAACAATCAGCAATGCCGAGTTGCTCGGTAGAATCGTGGAACTGAACGCCAATCCAGAGGTCCATGGCATATTGGTTCAGCTGCCGCTGCCCCCGCAGATCGATATGGCACAGGTATTGGAGACCATCGCGGTGGAAAAGGACGTTGACGGCTTTCACCTGTATAATGTCGGCGGGCTGGTTACGGGGAATACCGTATTTTCGCCTTGCACGCCCTTTGGCGTCGTCAAGCTGCTCGAGCATGAAAATATTCCGATCGAGGGGCAGAATGTCGTCGTGGTTGGGGCCAGCAATATCGTCGGCAAACCGATGGCGCTGATGCTGATGGCGCGCGATGCGACGGTTTCGATCTGCCATGCCAAGACCCGCGACCTGGCTCAATTCACGATATTGGCCGATATTCTTGTCGTTGCTGCCGGGGTCCCTTATCTGATCGTGCCGCAGATGGTCAAGCAGGGCGCCGTGGTCATCGACGTCGGCATCAACCGGCTGGCCGACGGCTCGATCGCCGGCGATGTCGATTTCGAGGGCGTTGCCAAAAAAGCATCGGCGATCACGCCGGTCCCGGGCGGTGTGGGCCCGATGACCGTCACCATGCTGCTGGAAAACACAATCAAATCGGCCGAGCATAAAGCGATATTTGAGGGACTGGAGCTCGCCTAAAGTTCCACGCAGCCGCCATCGACAAACAGATCGACGCCATTGATGAAACTGGCATCCTCCGATGCCAGAAACAGCGCCGCCTTCGCTATTTCATCCGCCTCTCCCATCCGTTTCATCGGCACTGCGTCGCGCATCATAGTCAACAAGGCCTCTGCTTCTTCCGCGCTGGTATCGCTGTGAACGATCGGCGTCTCGGTTGGTCCGGGCGAAACCATATTGACCCGAATCTTCCTTGGTAAAAGCTCGGTCGCAAATATTCGGGCTACTGCGCGCAGTCCTGCCTTGGCAGCGGCGTAAGTCGCATTGCCGGGCAGTGCCATCACCGATCCGATCGATCCGGTGACAACAATGCTGCCGCCGTCCGTCATATGAGGCAGCGCATTCTGAAGCGCAAAAAACATACCGCGCAGGTTTACCGAATGGACGCCGTCCCAGAATATTTCGGTGACTTCGGGGATCGCTGCAAAACCGCCGACCCCTGCATTGGCGAACAATATGTCGATGCCGCCATGTTGCGCAGCAATTTTTGCGAGCGCAGCCTTTGTATCCGCAACATTACTAACGTCTGATTGCACCGCCAGCATGCCAGTCTCTGCGCTGACGGCGTCCAGTGTCTCCTGATTGCGCCCGGTTATCGCGACCGTTGCACCTTCCGCCTGAAAGGCCCTGGCAGCGGCCAGTCCGATACCACTATTGCCGCCCAGAATGACGACCGATTTTTCATTGAAACGCATGGTCAGAATATCCCGTTTTTATGGACAGATTGTGCCGGAACCTCCTGAATTACGTCCCAATGTTCGACAATTTCGTCATTTTCGCAACGGAATATGTCAACAACCGCCAAGCCCGGATCATCGGGCCAGCGTTCTACATGGACATGGACGATCACATGATCGTCATCGGCAAAGCTTCGGTGGATCGTTTGTTTTGCATCCGGGCTTTGGTCGCGAACCATCGCCAGAAATTCCTTCAGCGGTCCCAATCCGGGTGCAGCAAGCAGACTGTGCTGGATATAATGAGGGGGCAGATGATCGTCGACCGCATCGGGGTTCATCGCCACGAGTACCTCCTGGTACATTGTCAGCACCCGATCCAGATTCGCTTTTTCCTGTTCGCTATATGCCATTTCGCTCCTCCTCCTGCCTTTGAGTATTGTAACAATTGTTAGAATATGCAAGGTGGATTTCAGAAAATACGAGAGGATGAAAATGGATCGGAACGCGCTCTATCAGGTGCTTGATGACTATCTGCACGCGTTGAGTAAAGGGAATGCCTCTGCGGTCAATTGGTCCTACCATCCTTTGACGTCGGAAAATAATGTTATGCTCGAACGCGGTGACGGTGTCTGGCAAACCATTGAGCGGCTGGGCGATTATCAGTTGCGCTTTGCCGACACAAAAACCGGAGGGATCGGGTATTTCGGCACCATTGTGGAACCGATGGAGGAATCGGCGTTTAGCTTGCGCTTGAAGGTCGATGATGATGGCCGGGTGGCGGAAAGCGAGATGGTCATCGTCCGCAATTCCGATAGCGGGCTGGTCCTGCCCAATCCGCGTTTCTACACCAAGCCGATTCTTGAGGCCAATGTCGAAGTTCCTGCTCCCCGCGCTGAAATGATTCGCCTGTCGGACGGCTATTTCGAAACGCTCGAACTGAACGACGGCGAAATCCACACCAAATTCCATCCCGACTGCAACCGGGTCGAAAACGGCTTCCAGAGCACCAACGCTCCGGAAAATGCGACAGTCATTCCCACGACCGGGATGGGCTGCGAAGAACAGTTCCGGCTGGGCTTCTATCGCTATGATGACCGGTTGCGCGCCCGTCGTTTCCCGTTGGTCGACGAGGAACGCGGCATCGTCATGGCCCATGGCTTTATCGATCATTGCGGCGCGCTGGATCGCTATCAGCTAACCAATGGCGAATGGGTCAAGAGCTTCATCCGGCGCCCGCACAGCTTCTATCTGGCGGAGATTTTCAAAATAGACGATGGGATGATCTGCCAGATTGAAGCCAATTTTATCACCGTACCATACCATATGCCCAGTCCCTGGGATGCTTTATGAGGAAATTTGTCGCCTCCTTTCTGTTGGTTCTGGCGAGCTGCTCGGGTCAGTCGAATGCAATCAAGACCAGCGCAGATGACTGGGTGACGACCGGTGGCGATATTGGAAAATCACACCATTCATCTCTGACCGACATTGGCCCGGAAAATGTCAAAGATCTGGGCCTCGCCTGGTCGGTCGACCTCGGGACCAATCGCGTATTGGAGGCAACACCTGTCGTTCTTGATGGCATCATGTACACATCTGGCGTGGCCGGTCGCGCTTATGCGTTCAATGCGGCAACCGGAGCGGAGCTGTGGCGGTTTGAGCCGGATGTGGACATGCAGGTCAACCGGACGGTTTGCTGTGATATGGCCAACAGGGGCGTCGCGGTGGCCAATGACAAAGTCTATGTCGCCACCTTGGACGCCCAGCTTTACGCGCTAGATACCAAGACCGGCAAAGTGGTCTGGCAAGCGGACACGGTTGACGATCATAGCCGGGGGATAAATTCCACCGGCGCGCCGGAAGTTGCTGACGATGTTGTGGTGATCGGCAATGGCGGCGCGGAATATGATGTGCGCGGCTATGTCAGCGCTTATGATCTCGATAGCGGCAAACTCGTATGGCGTTTCCACACGGTCCCGCGCGATCCGAAGCTGGGACCACAGGACCATCCCGATCTGGAAGCGGCGGTCAAGACCTGGGACCCGGATAGTCGCTGGGATATTGGCGGCGGTGGAACGCCATGGGATGCTATCAACTATGATCCGAATACCGGCTATGTGCTCGTCGGCACCGGCAATGGCGGCCCCTATCATACGCAGAAACGTTCGCCCAAAGGCGGCGACCAGCTCTATCTTGCATCGATCGTGGCGCTCGATGCCAAAAACGGTCGGGTGAAGTGGTATTATCAGGAAACCCCCAATGACAATTGGGACTTCACCTCGACCCAGCCGATGATCCTGACCGACATGACGATCGACGGCGAAGAGCGGCCGGTTGTGATCCACGCGCCGAAGAACGGATTTCTCTACATAATCGACCGGCGGGACGGCAAGCTGCTGAAAGCCAACGCCATCGTCCGGCAGAATTGGAACAAGGGCATTGATCCGGATACGGGCAAGCCGATTCCGAACCCCGAGGCGGCAGATTATTCGACAGGTCCCAAGATCGTATTCCCGGCAACGCCCGGTGCGCGAAACTGGCATCCCGGCAGCTATGATCCCGAGACTGGCCTCTATTATGCCCCGGTGCAGGACATGGGCAATTTGCTTTTCATGACGCCCGGGCAGAAGCCGTTCAAAGCCAAGATGCTCAACAATGACGCAGCGCTGATCTTTACCTCCGATATCGAAGCCGCCTTGCCGACATTGCCACCTGCTATTGCCACCGCGGTGGAAGCGCTACCGGCTTTTGCGGAGGCAAAGCGCAAGCCATTTTCATCGGAACTGCGCGCAATCGATCCGTTGACCGGCAAGACCGAATGGGCGGTGCCAATGGAAGGATGGCAGGATCGCGGCGGCGTGCTGACCACTGCATCGGGCCTGTTGTTTCAGGGCAATCTCGCCGGACAGTTGCGCGTCTTTGACAAGATGGATGGCAGGCTATTGCAAAGCATCGAGACCGGGACCACCATCCTTGCCGCGCCGATGACTTATCGCGTCGACGGCGTCCAATACGTCGCCGTGATGGCGGCCTGGGGCGGCGGCGGTTTTCCTTATGTGCCCAGCTACGCAGCGGCCTACAAGCGCGGCAATATGGGTCGGCTATTGGTGTTCAAGCTGGGGGGCGGGCCGGTGGACATCCCGGATGCATTGCCAGCGCTGGAAGTGGCCGCCGGCCCACCCGCGCAACAGCCCGGCGTCACTGCGGCGACCATCGCCAAGGGCCAGAGTCTGTTTTTCGGCAATTGCGTCCTCTGCCATTCCAACCAGCCGCGCTCGATCACCCCGGATTTGCGCCGGATGCAGCCGGCAACGCACGATGTGTTCGACAAGATCGTTCTGGAAGGATTGTTGTTACCCAATGGCATGCCGCGCTGGGATGATCATCTCTCACCAGAGGACGTTGGTGCGATCCATGCCTATCTGATCGATTTGCAGGGCAAGACCCGCACGGAGGAACTAGCCAAGAAAAAGGCTGGCGTGCCGCTGGACGCGCCGAGTCTGGCGATCTTGTCCAACTATTAGCGGCAGCGGGATTGGACGCTCGCTAAATTCGAGCAGCGGCGATATCCGCGCCTTCTCTGAGTGCGTTCAGCTTTTTCCAGCAGACCTGCGGATCGATCTTGCCATAGCCGGCAAAGGTACCGAAGCCGCAATCGGTCGACGCGATGACCCGGTCCGCGCCGACGATGTCGATAAAATGCTCGAGACGCTGGGCGATCAGTTCGGGATGCTCGACATAGTTGGAACAGGTATCGATCAGACCCGGTGCCAATATTTTGCTATCGGGAATATTTGCGTCCGCCCAGACCTTCCATTCATGTTCGTGCCGCGGGTTGGCGGCCTCAAACAGGACGGTGTCGGGGCGCGCCTTCAGGATAATATCGACAATGCTTTCCAGCGGAATGTCGTGATCATGCGGCCCTTCATAATTGCCCCAGCAGATGTGCATTCGCAATCTATCCTTTGGGATGTTCGCGGTCGCTGCGTTCAACGCCTCGACATTGGCCTCGGCGATCTTCAGAAAATCTGCCTCGCTGGCGTCCTGATAACCCGTGTGGCGCGACATCGCGAGATCGGGACAATCGAGCTGGAGATAGAAACCGGCTTCTGCGATGGCCTCATATTCGGGACGCATGGCATCGACCAGATCGGCCAGATAGGCTTCGTGCGTCGGGTAATATTGATTCGGCTGAAACGCGGTAATCAGGCCGGGGGAAGCAGCATTCATAAAGCCTTGCGTTGGCTTGCCCGCGGTGGCCTTCTTGAACCGGCGGATATCTTCGTGGCAGGGCTCGAGATCGACCAGCTTGACCTCTGATATGCAGGCCGCGCGGACAAATTCCTGATCACCCATGATCGCGCCCAGCTTCTTGCGAAACTCGGGGAGCGGTGCAAGATCCAGCGCGGGCTTGCGCGGGACGTCGCCGCCAAAACCAGACAGGCGCTCGGTCATATAGGTGGAATAGCCAACCTTGCCGAGTTCACCGTCGCTGACAAAAGTGACGCCGGCTGCGATCTGCTGATCCACGACAGACGAGATCGCGGCCTGAACCTTTGTGTCAAATTCAGCTTGATCATAAGGCTCGCCATGGTCGCGGGCGAGCAGCAACGGAACCAGTTCGTCGCCCCTCGGCAAACTTCCAACATGTGTCGTAGCAATGGCCATCCGATCTCCCAATCTCGATATTTTTTGTATGCGTTGCTTACAATAGCAATTGACGTTCTGGTAAGCAACACATACAAACCGATTGAAAGTCAATGTTGCAACCAAAATTGTTGCAGACAAAATATTCTTAGGAGCAATGGACCGATGGCAGATCAACAATCACTTGAGCAAATTCTCAACAAAGCGGGCGACACTGTAGAGCTTTTGCGGAACCAGCAAGTTGGACCCAATGTCTATCCCGGCGTCCCTGCAGAATTTTCCAACTGGCGAGTCGAGCAACGGGCATGGAACGACAGCTGTGTATTGTTCAATCAATCCTATCATATGGCCGAATTGATGGTGGAAGGTCCGGATGCCTTCGAATTTCTGAATGGCATTGGTATCAACAGCTTCAAGAATTTTGTCCCCGACCGCGCCAAGCAATTTGTGCCCGTCAGCCACGATGGCTTCGTGATCGGCGATGTCATTCTGTTTTATCTGGCCGAGAATAAGTTCAATCTCGTTGGTCGCGCACCAACGCTGAACTGGATCAAATTCCATGCGGAGACCGGTGATCATGATGTGACGCTGAGCTATGACGAACGGACTGCCGCGCGTCCTGATCCGGAAAACCGGCGCCACTATCGCTATCAGGTTCAAGGCCCCAATTCCGCCAAGGTGATCGAAGATGCCACTGGCAAACCGGCACCCGAACTCAAATTCTTTCACATGTGCTGGATGGAAATCGGCGGCAAGAAAGTGCACGCCCTGCGCCACGGCATGGCCGGTCAACCCGGCTATGAGCTGATGGGACCCTGGGAAGAGCGCGAAGCGGTGCACGGCGCTCTGGTCGAAGCCGGAAAGGCACACGATATGAAGCTCGTCGGCGGTCGCACCTATTCGTCCAATACGCTTGAGTCGGGCTGGATCCCCTCCCCACTGCCTGCGGTCTATACCGGCGAAGCGATGAAGCCCTATCGCGAATGGCTGACCGGGAAAGACTATGAAGCCAATGCTTCGATCGGCGGCAGCTATGTGCCCGACAGCGTTGAAGGCTATTATCTCAGCCCCTGGGATCTGGGCTACGGGTTCTTTGTCAAATTCGATCATGACTTCATCGGTCGCGCGGCGCTCGAGAAAATGGCAGAGCAGCCCAAGCGCAAGAAGGTCACATTGGCACTCGACAATGCATCGGTGACCGATGCGATTTACACGCAATTTGAGAAAGAAGGTCTGCGCGCCAAATTCATGGACTTCCCCAGCGCGGTCTACGCGATGCATCCGTTTGACCGGGTCGAGGTCGATGGCAAGCTGATCGGCCTGTCCACCTGGATCGGCTATACCGCCAATGAAGGCAAGATGCTGACGCTGGCGATGG
>CAZWXC010000066.1:0-8703 GCA_964637935.1 uncultured Flavobacteriales bacterium
CGCAAGAATTGGCATGGCACGAGCAGCGGGTGCAGCTAAAATTTAGCTTTACTCCGGTCAACTACAATCAATACAACCCGCAGGAACAGCGCAGACTAAGAAACCTCTACGGCTCAACTATTTTTGAGCAGTGGCTCAAGGATTATAACGGCCAAACCTATTGGCTTAGCGCTAATATTTGGTCGTTAACTGGAAAGTCTGAGAAAGTACCGAAATGGATTAACGTAGCGCTTGGCTATAGTGCAAACAACTTGCTTGGCGCAGAATCTAATACTTGGAAAGATCCTGATGATGAAACTAAGCTGCTTTCGAGTAATTTGATTCCAGAACGACAGTTTTTGTTGTCACTAGACATTGACCTTTCTAAAGCTGATTTACCGAATTATCTCAATTGGACCAAATCTATTTTTGGAATCGTAAAATTCCCATTCCCTGCGCTGGAGTGGAATACACAACGCGGATTAAGAGGTCACATTCTCTATTTCTAGCTACCAACGCGGCTGAAAAGCATCTTCGATATGTTCAAGCTTTTGACCTTGAGGATTGAGAATAATTCCGATCACGTCAAAGCGAACCTCTACATCTAAATCAAACCTTTCCACATAAGCGTGAGCCGCTCTAATCATGTGATTTTGCTTGCCTTTAGAGACAAACTCATGTGGTTCTCCAAAAAAATCGGAGTTCCTGGTTTTCACTTCCACGATCACCAACTCGTCACCAATACGAGCAATAATGTCTATTTCTTCTTTGCCGAAATGCCAGTTTTGCTCCAATATTTTATAGCCTGACTTTACCAAATGCGCTACTGCCATTTGCTCGCCTTCTTTGCCTAAGTCATTGTGTGATGCCATATGAATTATTCTTGAATCATTAATCTCTGAACAATATAATTGTCATTCTTAAAAATTTCGGGATATCGGCTAAATTCAATTGTGCTTTTATGACGATCAAGGATTAAGTATTTGGCGCCTCCTCTAGATAGTGAGTCTAGCAAGTCTTTGGAAGCAATTGAATCACTACTCAAAGTCCAACCTTTTCTATTTGAAAAATAAATATCCTGAGGTGATGAACCACCATTTATCACGATAAGTTCTTCCTTTTCAATAATTGGATCTATTATAGATTCCAGCTCAAGTTTATAGCGTAGACTCTCTTTAATAAAGAAATCATGCTGCTGATTTGCGATACCTTCAATACCAATAACAAGGAGTAATGCATATTGAAACAGACTTGGAATTCTAGCTATGAAATAGCCCGCAACCAAAGCCATCACCGGTGTAAAAGGAATTATGTAATAATTATGAAGTGGGAAAACTTCTCCTGTTTTAATCACAAACACCGCAAATACTGCGGTTACTATTAAAAGAGCTAGCTGGAGGATCTTTCGCTGACTCTTTATAACGAAATAAAGTCCTGCCAAGAATGCCACAAAACCAACATACGAATGCAATGAACTGAAGTAAAAACGTTTGAGCAAATCAGGAATTAAAGGAGCAATCTCTCTGAGACCTTCCAAAATACCTTTCGGAAAGTAGAGCTGATATTTATAGTTCTCAATGAGTTGGGGAACCCAATAAAAATACCAACCCGATGCCACGAGAAAGCTAACAAAAGCTGTTACTAGTAGTACCAATTTTCTGGTATTTGATATTTCTTTCACAAACAGTAAAACTCCAATTACACTTAGAATTGAAAGAGCTGGAATTTTACTTAACAGCCCTAAGCAACTCAATAAAAAGAAAAGTAATAGCATCACTACCTGTCCTTTGGAGATGAATTTATAGGCGCAATACAACGCAATGAGAACTAAAGAAACACTAAAAGTATCAGGCATTATTTTTCGAGAAAACGAAAACCAGATCGAAGTAGCTAATACAATTGCCGCAGAAAAAGCAAGCCTCTCATTAAAAATATTCTTAGCCAATTTGTAGAAATAGAAAATACCTAAACTTGAAACTATAAGGTTTATCAATCGCCCATACCAATGCTCATAACCAAAAACCAAAGACACTAAATAGATTAAATAATTAAAAATTGGAAATTCAGAACCAATGATTCCAGTTCCATTTCCCGCCATATCAATTATGGGATGAAAAAGATCCCCTCCTGTTTCCAAGAAATTTCGGGCAATCATGTTGGTAAGAGATTGTCGCCAATTATGGCCTATCTCTAGCGGTGCATTTGTGATCCCAATAAATCTGATCAGAAAGAAAAAAACCAACCAGAACCTAATATCTAGTAGTATCTTTTTGATGTTTGCCTTGTCCATTTAAGCATTAAAATTGGATACGAGAACTAGTTTTAGATACTGAAAAACCTGTTAGTCTTCCATGATAAACAGCCTCGTTATACACAACGTGCCCAATTGGAGCATTAAACGCAACTGGATATTGATATTCTGAAACTGCGTTCAAAATTATTTCTTCGGCCGTTTTGCCAAACGAAATTGGATTATCAATCATTTCGGTGAATTGACCGACTACCAAACCGGCTAGGTTTTCGAGTTTTCCGCTGCGTTTTAGCTGCATCATCATGCGATCTAAATGGTAAAAATATTCTGTCAAATCCTCTAAAAACAAGATTTTACCATCGGTTTTCACATCACTTCTTGAATCGGAAATGGAATACAAAACCGACAAATTGCCACCTACCATTTTACCTTCGGCATTGCCATTTCTGTTTAATGCATGCGCGCTCCATTCTATCGATTGTTGCTCACCAAACAGCGTTTTTCGCAAACTTTCACTACCCAAATTGGCTTTTCCATCTTTAAAGAAAATAGGCATGGACGAATGCAGCGTTTCAATATCAAACAAGCTTTGCACATGGCTATGTATCACCGTTAAATCGCTAAAACCACAAAGCCATTTTGGTTGCTTATGAAAACTTGACCAGTCAATGGCATCTACTAAATGAACCGTGCCGTAACCACCGCGGGCAAAAATCACTGCTTTACAGTCTTGGTGATCAATGGCCCATTGTAAATCGGCTATGCGCTCTGTAACGGTACCCGAAAACTGGTGATCTTCTGAATAAAGATGAGGTCCAAGCACCACATTTAATCCCCAAGATTTGATAAGCTCAATGGCACCATCAATTTCACCCGGTTGAATTTTTTTTGCGGTTGCAACTATCGCAACAGTATCGCCATGCTTTAGGTAAGGTGGTCTCATGCCGTGCGAAGTTAGCAATTGACAAAGGTGAATTTGGCGAAAATTGAAGCGACAAAACGGTTTTGAATTACCGTTTTAAAAACGATGAAAAACAACCAAAATTCAACCCAAAATTCAAAACATTCTAAATTGATTCAGCAAAAATGCCTATTAAACTTAAACTACTAGTATAATGCATTTTACATCAATCTCAATACAATTTTATCCCTGAAAATTTGAAATTAGATTTCAAATTTTCAGGGAGAAATAGATAAATGAGCAGTTGCTGAATGAGGCGAAACGCAGCTTTGAAACGATGCGCCAGCGATTGCAGTGGAAATCATTTTTTAATGACATGCTTAGTATTGCTTGCCAGCAAAAAGCGACTGAAAGAAGCTCTTTTGATGGTTTAGCAATACTGCATGTAAATGAAAAATATTGGAGCGGAAAGCGCGCCTGTGCGCCCTTATTAGTATGCAGTAGGCAGTAATTAGTAGGCAGTAATAGGCAGTTTTTTGTGACAGCGGACAGTATAAGAAACTGGATTTAGAGATGATTTCTGAGTGCAAAGGGCGCCTTGCAATTATTACTTTCGCAACCGTTTTTTAACCTCGATTTTAGACTTCAAAAGCATGGCGAAACGTCACTTAATTACTTCGGCTCTACCTTACGCTAACGGCCCGCTTCATATTGGCCACATTGCAGGCGCTTATTTGCCTGCAGACATTTATGTGCGCTACATGCGAAGAAAACACGGGCACGAAAATGTGCTGCATGTGTGTGGCAGCGATGAGCATGGCGCGGCTATTTCTATGAAGGCAATTAAGGAAGGAACTACACCGAAAGAAATTGTGGATAAATACCACGAAATCAACAAGAACGCTTTCGCGGAATTTGGAATTGACTTCGATATTTACCACCGTACTTCGGCCGATTTGCACAAAGAAACTTCGCAAGAATTTTTCTTGAAGTTGTATGAAAAAGGGGCGTTTAAAAAAGTGACCAGCGAGCAGATGTATGACGCTGAAGCGAGACAGTTTTTGGCGGATAGATTTGTGATGGGCACTTGCCCAAATTGCAGTAGCGAGCGCGCTTATGGCGACCAATGCGAAAACTGTGGCAAGGCTTTAAGTCCAACGGATTTGATCAATCCTAAATCAACGTTGAGCGGCTCTACTCCATCGCTTAAAGAGACTTGGCACTTTTATTTACCAATGGGCGATCATGCAGATTGGGTGAAGGATTTTATAGCCGATGGCACGCTTGATGGCGCTGCGCATCACGATGCAGCAAAATGGCGCAAGCAAGCGGTGGGCCAGTGTTTGAGCTGGATTGATGGCGGATTGGGCGACAGAGCCATGACACGCGACCTTGATTGGGGTGTGCCTGTGCCGCTTGAAGGTGCAGATGGCAAAGTGCTTTATGTGTGGCTAGATGCGCCAATTGGCTATGTTTCGGCTACGAAACAATGGGCAATAGACCAAGGCAAACCTGAGGTTTGGAAAAACTGGTGGCAAAGTGAAGACGCTGATTTGGTGCACTTTATTGGAAAAGACAACATTGTTTTCCATTGCATCATCTTCCCTATTTTATTGAAAACGCACGGTGATTATAACTTACCGATAAATGTGCCAGCAAACGAGTTTTTGAACTTGGAAGGCGATAAGATTTCTACTTCTAGAAACCATGCTGTTTGGCTGCACGAATACTTGGAAGATTTTCCGAACCGTAAAGACGAACTGCGTTTTGTATTGACTTCGATAGCTCCCGAAACCAAAGACAGTGAGTTTATTTGGAAAGATTATCAAGCGCGTGTGAACAATGAATTGGTGGCCATTTTGGGCAATTTTGTAAACCGCGTGGTGGTCCTTACCAACAAATATTACAATGGTCTGGTGCCATTTCAAGCATCGGATTGGGAAGTGATTGACACTTGCCATGCCGCTATTGCGAAAAGCCAAGAATTTATTGCGCAATTCAAATTTAGAGATGCGTTGACCGAAGCAATGAATTTGGCCAGACATGGAAACAAATTCTTAGCCGATTTAGAGCCGTGGAAACTGCAAAAAACAGATCCTGAGGCAGTAAAGAAAATCATGTTTAGTGCGCTAAACATTACCGCTTATTTAGCTGAAGCAATTGAACCGTTTTTGCCCGAAACGGCACACAACATAAGAGAGATGCTGCGCATTGATGCGATGTTCAAGGGCTTTTTGGATGGTCATGAAATTGGTGAAGCGAAACTGCTTTTTACGAAAGTAGAAGATGAAGAAGTGGAGAAGCAGATGGAGAAGTTGGCGAAACCGGAGGCTTCGGCTCCGCTCAGTCTCCAAGGAACGAAGAGTGAAGCCTCTTCCCGAGTGGAGTCGGGACCGCTCAGCCTTCAAAGACCATTCAAAGACAACATCAACTTTGATGATTTCATGAAAATGGACATCAGAGTGGGAACGATTACTGAAGCAGAAAAAGTAAAGAAAGCGGACAAATTGCTGCAACTTACCGTTGATTTAGGCAGCGAAACACGCACCATTGTTTCTGGAATAGCAGAGCATTATTCTACAGAAGATGTAATAGGTAAGCAAGTGACTGTGCTTTGCAACCTTGAACCACGTAAACTAAAAGGCGTAATGAGCCAAGGAATGATTCTAATGGCAGAAGACAGCAATGGCAAGCTAATGTTTGTGAGTCCTGAACAAGGGTTTGAGAATGGTGCGGAGGTGAGGTAGAACGCATATTAAAACCTGACTTTCATCAAAATTCGCAAGATTTAACCTTAGGTGAAATTTTTCAGGCTTATCTTGCGGCTCCCTATCGTGGGAATGGTACAATTTTAATTTTTCTATGCAATTTACTTCTTATCGTTTTGATCGTCAAAGTAATGCGGAGTTTTACAAAACCCTGAGAAAAAGGGTAAACGATTACTTTACTGACAACAATATTTCTCGCACTGCCAATGCAGCCATGGTTATCAAAACCATCTCGCTCATTGTGTTGTATTTAGCTCCTTTCGTTTTCATGCTTACTGCTCAAGTTACTGCTTGGGTTCCGTTTTTAGGCCTTTGGCTTTTAATGGGTTTAGGCGCGGCAGGCATTGGATTTAGTGTAATGCACGATGCCAATCACGGAGCTTATTCTACCAACAAAACCATCAACCGTATTCTTGGAAACTTGATGAACATTTTGGGCGCAAATAGCAGCATTTGGAAACTTCAGCACAATGTGCTTCACCACAGTTTCACCAACATTGATGGTGCTGACGAAGACATTGACGCTCCAAGTTTCTTGCGTTTTTCACCGCATCAAGCGGTAAAGCCGATACATAAGTTCCAGCATATTTATGCATGGCCTTTGTATGGTTTCATGATTTTGCTGAAAGTACTTTACACTGATTTTACGCAAGCGTTTCACTATCGCAAAATCAAATTATTGACTTCTAGAAAAGAATTTGCCACGCTTCTTGCGAAAATCAGCTTTTGGAAAGTGATCTATTTTGGAACGTTCGTGGTTCTTCCTATGGTTGTTTTACCAATTCCTTTTTGGCATGTATTGATTGGATTCTTGGTAATGCATTATGTGGTTGGTTTAGCAATGGCTGTGATTTTTCAATCGGCTCACGTAATGCCCGAAACCGCATTTCCAGCAGCACCGCTTTCAGGAAAAATGGATAACAATTGGGCAGTGCACCAAATGATGACTACGACCAACTTTGCTCCAAACAACAAGCTTTTGTCTTGGTATGTTGGTGGCTTGAATTTTCAAGTAGAGCATCACTTGTTCCCTTCTATTTGCCACATTCACTATCAAGATATTTCTAAGATTGTGAAAGCTACTGCTGAAGAGTACGGAATCCCTTATCATCAGATCAGAAGCTTTAGAGCTACAATAGCAGAACATGCAAAAATGCTTTACCTATTGGGCAATGATAAAATAGCAGCACCAGCAGTTATTTAAAGCAAAAAAATTATTCGAAAGGTGGAATTTGATAGCATTCAGATTCCACCTTTTTTTATGACTAAAACTATTCGCAAAGATGATTCTAGAAATAGCAACACTATCGATTAAAGAAGGATCGAACTCGGCATTCGAGACGGCTTTTGAACAAGCCAAACTAGTGGTGATTTCTTCACCAGGATGCAAGAGCGCAAAGCTGATGCATTGCATCGAAAATGAATCAAAATACCAAGTATTAATTGAGTGGGAAACGCTGGAAGATCATACTATAACCTTTCGCGAAAGCGAAAAATTTACCCAATGGCGAACGCTGATTGGGCCATATTTTGAAAGTGCGCCACAAGTGGAACATTTCGAGCTGAAAAGCGAAGTTTAAAAACGATTAACGCTGAGCTGTTTTAGCAGATAATTCAGCGTTTTCTTGTTCCAAAGCCTGTACGCGAGCTTCCAATTCTTGAATGGCATTTACTAGCACCGGAAGCAATTCTGAATAGTTCATGCCATAAACGCCATCTTCAGATTTTGTCACCACTTCAGGAATCACCGCCTCTACTTCTTGAGCGATAAAACCAACTTTAGCTTGCTCCTTATTTGACTTCCACACGTAGCTTACAGGCTTCAAATCCAGCACTTGTTCCAAGCCATATTGCAGTGGAACAATGTTCGATTTCATGGTGCTATCCGAAGTTTGAATCGTTCCGTTTACGGCATACACTTCCGTAAATCTTAGACTTGCAGAACCAAGTGCAAAGGCGTTATCTGCGCCAGGCAGCGTGTTTCCCGAAGCATCAATTTGAAGTGCCGTTGTGCCGCCTGTGATAAAACCAAGATTGTCGGCAGCAAGCAAATTCATACCAGTATTATTATCATTATAAAATCGAAAGCCAGCCGAAGTAGAGCTACCATCATTTGCTTTGAAACCGCTGTTTGCGCGAATCGCACCATCGGCATGAATCAAATCTTGAGGCACAGAAGTTAAGTTTACACCAATTCGATTATTGCTCGCGTCAAAATACATGAGCTGCTTTGTTACACCTCCGTCATTTACATTGAAAATGATGTCCTTATCTGCTTCGTGATTTTCAATTACCAATTCTTCATTGGTATTCACACCAATGCTGGCATCAAGAGTACCCGTTCCTGTGCTTCGGTAAAAGTCGATGGAAGCTGTGCCAGACGCAGAACCTCTTTGCACTTTTACACCCACGCTGCTGGCATTGTAAACATGTAAATCTGTATCGGGTGTGGTTGTTCCTATTCCCACATTCAGTCCTTCATCAGTATACAGATATGAAGGTGTTTCTGTCCAATCCTGATCATCGCCCACAAATTCCCAGCTACTGCCATCGTAATAATAAAAGCCTATGGTACCAGAGTTTTGATACACCAACAAGCCTTCTGCAGGGCTAGAAATGGCAGTGCGCTGCGCAAAACTCATTCTTGGAATCAGCAGTCCTTTTTCGGTAGATTCAATCTGAAAAATAGCGGAACCATCTATGGTTTCGGTATTTATTCCAACACCATCTTGAGCATAAACCGTTGCAGAAAATGCAATCAGAAAAGATGAGAAAAAAAGCTTTTTCATACCTAGAATAGTTTA
>CAZWXC010000067.1:0-8656 GCA_964637935.1 uncultured Flavobacteriales bacterium
CGCTAGGGTGCAAGCCGTAACAAAGCTTTTTGATGCGCGCAGTGATTTTGTCAAATTTCACTGCCTCTTGACGGCCATCTCTTTTTAGTACAAACATGGGTTGAAATAATTTAGGTTTAGAAATCAAGGGCTGTGCGGGCCCTAATTTGGTGAGGGGTTTTGCGTAAAATAAATTTTTTAAAATTCTTCGTCCAGCTTGAATACTTGGCTTTCGGTGCCATTGGCAACTCCTGCTTTTTGATATTCAGCAACGCGTTTTTCAAAGAAGTTGGTTTTACCTTGTAGGCTAATCATCTCCATGAAATCAAACGGATTTGAAGAGTTGTAAATTTTATCGTTTCCAAGCTCGGCCAACAACCTGTCGGCAACAAACTCAATATATTGCTGCATTAACGCTGCGTTCATGCCAATAAGTGAAACAGGAAGGGCATCAGTAACAAACTCTTTTTCAATTTCAACAGCATCACGAATAATGTCTTCGATGGTTTGTTTTGAAAGTTTGTTTACCACGTGGTTATTGTAAAGCAAACAAGCAAAATCGCAGTGCATTCCTTCGTCACGAGATATAAGTTCGTTCGAAAAGCTCAAGCCAGGCATCAATCCACGCTTCTTAAGCCAGAAAATAGAGCAAAAAGATCCTGAGAAGAAAATGCCTTCAACAGCAGCAAATGCTACTAAACGCTCAGCAAAGTTTCCGTTATCTATCCAGCGAAGCGCCCAATCTGCTTTTTTCTTAACGCAATCAATTGTTTCAATGGCGTTGAAAAGCTTTGTCTTTTCGGCTTTGTCTTTTATATAAGTGTCTATGAGTAGAGAATATGTTTCGCTGTGGATGTTTTCCATAGCGATTTGAAATCCGTAGAAAAACTTTGCTTCGGTGTATTGTACTTCAGCCACAAAATTTTCAGCCAAGTTTTCATTTACAATTCCATCGCTTGCCGCGAAAAAAGCTAAAATATGTTTGATGAAATAGCGCTCGTCATCATTTAGTTTATTGTCCCAATCGTGTAAATCTGGTCCTAGGTCAATTTCTTCTGCAGTCCAAAAACTTGCTTCAGACTTTTTATAGAATGACCAGATGTCATCATGTTGGATTGGAAAGAGAACAAATCTTCGAGGGTCTTCTTTTAGGATGGGCTCTTCCTGCATTTTTTGGTTGTTTTCTAGTGTCGAATTCTTGGGCAACACCTCGTTTAAATTTAGTTTTTCTGCTTGTGTTTTTTGGTCTTCCATTGCTGGTTTTTCTTCTTTTTTTAAGCAGTAAATAGAGACAAAAAAGTCTAGTATCGCATTGCTGCGAAATTGTCTATTCACTTGTAAAACAACGATTTAAAAGCGGTGATTGCTTTTTGATGTGGAAGAAAAAGGGGTCTTTCCTTCCTTTTTTATTGCCCAACAAAACTTGTCAAAAAAGGCCCTCAAGGCAAACCATTTTTATTGACAATTCATCAAGGTTTTTAACATGACTTGATTTACTCCTATGTTTAAAACTAATTGATGGTAGGCTTAGCTCAATGATACCGCGAGAAGCGATTTTTTTGGACTGTTAATTGACTCCAAAAGCAAATATTTTATTTGCTTTTGTCATCTCGATGTTCCAGTTTCTGGAGCTCAGTATTTGCTTTTTCAAGTTCTGCATACCAAGCTTCGCCATACTTGCGGATTAGCGCATCTTTTGTGAATTTATAAACGGGAACTTTTAGCTCTTTACCCAAAGTGCAGGCATCGCTACAAATGTTCCATCGCTCATAATTCACGGCTTCGAAAGTTTCGTATTGCGTGGTACGAATTGGATACAAATGGCAAGAAATAGGTTTTCTGAAAGTGGTTTTGCCATCTTTCCAAGCCAGCTCAATTCCGCACATGGCATTTCCAGATTTGTCAAAAACGGTATAGGAACATTCTGCGCCATCATTCAGTGGTGTTTCCAGTTCGCCATCTTCATCCAAAACATATTTGCCTTGTGCTTCAATAGATTTTAGTCCTTTTTCGGTGAGATAGCTTTTAAAATTATTGAATTCGTGATCGATGATTTTCGATTCTTCAATAGTGATTGGTGCGCCAGCATCGCCAGCTACACAACACTCGCCTTTGCAAGCACCGAGGTTGCACACAAATTCTTCACTAAAAACTTCGGTTGAGATCAGTTGATCATCTATTTGAATCATTGGCATGCCGCGAAAGTAATTAGTGCCTTTATCTTGCACATGACATGCTTAAATATTATGCGACAATTATTGCCCCACATGCTTCGCAGTCTTTTTCTTTACACCTAAACTTGCACCCTCAATTTTTATTCGAAAATCTATTATGTCAATTCAAGCCGAAGACGTTTTCAAGAAAGTAATTTCTCATGCTAAAGAGTATGGTTTTGTGTTTCAATCAAGCGAAATATATGATGGCCTTAGTGCTGTTTATGACTATGGGCAACTTGGCGCTGAATTGAAAAACAACATCAAGCAATATTGGTGGAAAAGCATGGTGCAAATGCACGAAAACATTGTAGGTATCGATTCTGCTATTTTCATGCATCCTACTACTTGGAAGGCTTCTGGACATGTTGATGCCTTTAATGACCCTTTGATCGACAACAAAGACAGCAAGAAACGCTACCGTGCCGATGTGTTGGTAGAAGATCATATTGAGAAGATCAGAACCAAAATTGATAAGGAAGTAGACAAGGCTGCAAAGCGTTTTGGTGAAAGCTTTGACCCAGAAATGTTTAAGCAAACAAATACACGCGTAAAAGAATATTTAGATAAAATCGCTGCGATTGAAGATCGCATGAGAACGTGCTTAGAAAATGGCGATTTGGCCGATTTTAAGCAACTGATCATTGACGAAGAAATTAGCGACCCAATCAGTGGTACAAAGAATTGGACCGATGTGCGCCAATTCAACTTAATGTTTAGCACTGAAATGGGTTCGGTAGCCGAAGGCAGCAACAAAATCTATTTAAGACCAGAAACGGCTCAAGGTATTTTTGTCAATTTCTTGAATGTGCAGAAGTCTGGCCGCATGAAAATTCCTTTCGGAATTGCTCAAATTGGTAAGGCATTCAGAAACGAAATTGTGGCTCGTCAGTTCATATTCCGCATGCGCGAATTCGAACAAATGGAAATGCAGTTTTTCGTAAAACCAGGCACCGAAATGGAATGGTATGAAAGCTGGAAAAACGAACGTATGGCTTGGCATATGTCTTTGGGCATGACAGCCGATCAATACCGTTTTCACGATCACATTAAATTAGCGCATTACGCTAATGCTGCTGCTGATATTGAATTCAAATTCCCTTTTGGATTTAAAGAATTAGAAGGAATTCATTCGCGCACCGATTTTGACTTAAAGCAACACGAAGAGCACAGCGGCAAAAAGCTTCAATACTTCGACCCTGAAGAAAACAAGAATTATGTGCCTTATGTGGTTGAAACATCCATCGGTTTAGACAGAATGTTCTTAGCCATCTTGTCTTATGCCTACCAAGAAGAAACCTTGGAAGATGGTTCTGAGCGCGTGGTTTTGCGCATTCCAGCTAAGCTAGCGCCATACAAAGTGGCCGTACTTCCATTGACCAAAAAAGACGGTTTGCCCGAAAAAGCACGCGAAGTAATTGATGGGCTGAAAGAAGATTTCATGTGTCAGTATGACGAGAAAGACGCCATTGGCCGCAGATACAGACGCCAAGATGCCATCGGAACTCCGTTTGCAGTAACCGTAGATCATCAAACATTAGAAGACAACACCGTAACCATCCGCGAGCGCGACAGCATGCAGCAAGACCGCGTTGCCATTGCCGATTTGGAGGGTATTATTAGGAAGAAGTTGAGCGCCAAGCCTACGGTTTAAACCGTGGGTTGGGTATCGTGCATGAATGGTCATCGGTTGTCGCGTTAGGTGATTCCCACGTTTTTAACCGTGGGTTTTCGAGACCCCGTGGTTGAGCCCATCGGTTAATTTATATTTTTGAGTATGTCACATTCTCTCCATAAGATTTGGATTCATGCGATTTGGGGAACCAAATATAGACAGCCATTGATCCACAGCGATGTAGAGGCAAAGATTCATCAACATATTCACGACCAGTTAACAAGTTTAGGATGTCACGTTTTTGCCATTAACGGCATGCCAGATCACATACATTGTTTGTTTCTTCTCAATGCCCAAAAGACCATAGCAGACGTTATGAAACAAGTGAAAGGATCAACAGCACATTGGGTCAATTCAAATAACATTACAGCACAAAAAATGGCCTGGCAAACAGGGTATGCAGCTTATTCTGTGAGTGAATCAGGAATGAAGAAGGTTCAACAATATATACGAGATCAGAAAAGACGTCATGCTAAAAAGTCTTTTGAGCAAGAGTATGATGAATTTATGAAAGCTTATAATGTTGGTCAGGGGAAATAGCTTCGTCACCTGATACGAAACGTAAGCAATGAGCTTATATTCTTACTTTCGCTTCAATGTCAAAACCAACCAAACCATACGATAATCCACGCATCTTCTGGGATGTAGACCATGAAAAGATGGACACCGAATTGCGCGCTAATTTTATCATAGAGCGGGTCTTTGATCGTGGTGATGTGCAAGACATAAGAAATTGCCGCGGCTTTTATGGTGATGAAAAAATAAAAGAAGTCTTGGTTAAGGCAAAGTTTTTATCAGAGCCTCGAATCTATTTAGCCAGCGGAATCTTCAATATACCTTTAGAAAAAATGCGATGCTTCATCTTGAGACAGTCGAATCAGGGACTTTTGCCTTATTAAAACAATTATCTGGAATTGCTGAACTAGAAGACTACCATTTGGTTGGAGGTACGGCCTTGTCTTTAATGTACGGCCATCGTAAATCAATTGATCTTGATTTATTTACGACCAAAAACTTCAATCGCGAACGGTTGGTTTCAATACTCTCAGCTGAATTTGGCATTGATTTTCAATATCAAGGTGAGCCAAACAGTATAGGGCTATTTTGTTACATCAAAGAAGTAAAAGTGGACTTTGTTAATTATCCATTTTCACAAATTGACGATAGTATTCTGAAAGATGGTATTCGATTCTATTCATCGAAAGACATTGGAGCTATGAAGATTCAAGCAATATTAAACCGAGCTGTAAAAAAGGATTTTTGGGATATAGCGGAACTACTCAGACATTTCTCTATTCAAGATTTGATTGAATGGCATACTCAAAAATTCCCTAATCAAATGCTTGCTATTTCAATACCTACAGCCCTTTTG
Source organism: uncultured Flavobacteriales bacterium (assembly GCA_964637935.1). Classification (GTDB taxonomy): domain Bacteria; phylum Bacteroidota; class Bacteroidia; order Flavobacteriales_G; family Salibacteraceae; genus SHAN690. The sequence goes on from CAZWXC010000067.1 coordinate 5,240, forward strand.
TATTTCGCTGAAGCAGAAGAAAGTGAAGAACCATTTAGTTTGAACAATCAGAGTTGGCCGGAGATAAAATCATTTATTGGTTCCAAGGTTCAAACTTATTTAAGAATCAAACCTTAACTATCATTTTCTCTCCAAAACCCACCTTCTAGCATAGATTTGCAACCTAAGTGAAGCTCAACCTCACATATCGAATTGCAGGATTGCTGTTTGCCGCGTTGTTGTTATTGCAGTCGCAAGGGCCGTGGATCATTTTCAAGGTTCAGCAGTTTGCCTTGAGATCTGAAATCAAACATCAAATCAAAGCGGGTATTCCAGATCATGATTTGGTGCGCATTGCAATTGCCAATGTATGGGAAACCGAAAAAAATGACCGAATAGAGTGGGAGCACAGCAAAGAATTTCGTTTTGATGGCGAGTGGTATGATGTCGTTAAAAGCGAAGCCAAACTAGACTCAACAGTATATTTCTGCATTCATGATGCGAAAGAAAGTCACCTTTTTGCTCGCCTAGATGCGATAACGCTCAATGCACTTTGTGAACCTGACACGCAAGAAAAAAGAACGACATACACGTTTGTTCTTATTTCGAAGTACCCTGCAAGCAGCGCTACGAGTGGTTTGTATTTAAATGAAATGCCACTGATATTCGCCTCCCACTTTTTCAGTAAGGTGGCTCAACATTCAAAAGTGCCTACACCGCCACCCAATACCTTGGTTTGACTTATGAGTTAAGCGATCACTGAGGTCGTTTTAAAGCAGCATGGCTTATTCAGATAAAATATTCTGAAATAGCAGCGAGCTGCATTATTTCAAACCAAAATGTATTCAAACCATGAAACAACTTATGTTGTCAGTGTTCATGGCGGTGATACTCTTGGCTGCACAAGGCCAAGTTGTTACTGTTAAAGATGCTGAATCTGACCAAACTATTCCTTTGGTCACGCTTTTTAGTGAAACCCAAAATTTAAGTGTAATCACCGATGCTCGTGGACAAGCAGATATTTCTGCATTTGCTGAAGCATTGGATATTGAGTTTAGATCAATCGGCTATAAAACCAAAACCGTTTCTTACAGCCAATTGCAAAATCAAGCGTTTACTATTGGCTTATCGCAGAATAGTATTTCGCTCAATCAAGTAGTGGTATCGGCTTCAAAATGGAGCCAAACTTCAAGAGAAGTACCTTCAAAGATTAAAGTGATTTCTGCCAAAGACATTGCTTTGCAAAATCCGCAAACGGCTGCCGATTTATTGGCAAGTTCGGGTGAAGTTTACATTCAAAAAAGTCAGCAAGGTGGCGGTAGCCCTATGATTCGTGGCTTTTCTACTAATCGTTTGCTGCTCACTGTAGATGGTGTGCGCATGAACACCGCCATTTTTAGAAGTGGAAACGTTCAAAACGTCATCTCGATCGATCCTTTTGCTACCGAAAGTGCCGAAGTGCTATTTGGCCCTGGTTCTGTGATTTATGGAAGCGATGCCATAGGTGGTGTAATGAGTTTTAACACGCTTACACCAACATTTTCGGCCACAGACAGGGTATTAGTATCGGGCAATGCGCTTGCGCGATATTCAAGCGCAAATAGCGAGCAAACTGCACATTTCGATTTCAACTTGGGGTGGAAAAAATGGGTTTTGGTAAGCAGCTTTTCTAATTTCAATTATGGCGATTTGAAAATGGGTAAATATGGTCCAGATGATTACCTCATGCCTTATTATGTGCAACGAATAGATTCTGTTGATCGCGTATTTCAAAATGAAAACCCAATGGTGCAAACACCTTCGGCTTACAGCCAAATGAATATGATGCAAAAGGTGCGTTTCAAACCCAACAAAAATTGGGATTTGACCTATGCGTTTCATTACAGTGAAACTTCAGCATATAGTCGCTATGATAGGCATTTGCGCACACGCAATGGTTTGCCGCGATATGCAGAATGGAGCTATGGCCCACAAGTATGGATGATGAATCAATTTACGGTAGTGAATGCTAGCGAAAACGTTTTGTATGACGAACTCACCATTCGTTTTGCACAGCAGCACTTTGAAGAAAGCCGAATAGATAGAAGCTTGAATCGCGCTGATCGAACAATCAATACCGAAAAAGTTGAGGCTTATTCTGCCAATATCGATTTTCTAAAGAAGCTTGGAGGAAGCAGTAAACTTTTTTATGGGTTAGAAGCAGTAACCAATCAGGTTTCGTCATTTGGTAAGATTGAGAACATTGAAACTGGAACAACGGCTTTAGGGCCAAGTCGATATCCTCAAAGCGATTGGAGTTCGTATGCTGCTTATGCAACCTATCAAAGAGACTGGACCGAAAAATTCAGCACCCAAGTAGGTGCGCGATACAATCAGTTTGTGCTCAATTCACAGTTTGACACCGCATTTTATCCTTTCCCATTTACAACGGCAAACATCAATAATGGCGCACTTACTGGAAGTCTTGGTGCGGTGTTTACTCCTACCGAAAAGTGGATCATCAGCGCAAATCTTTCTACTGGTTTCCGTTCGCCAAATGTGGATGATGTGGGTAAGGTGTTTGATTCAGAACCAGGGGCTGTAGTGGTTCCAAATACTAACCTGAATGCAGAATATGTTTACAATGCTGAGTTGGATGTGGCCCGCGTATTTGGTGATTTCTTAAAGGTTGATGTTACTGCTTACTACACTTATTTACAAAATGCGCTGGTTCGCAGAGATTTTACCCTAAATGGGGAAGACAGCATCATGTATGCCGGTGAATTGAGTAAAGTACAGGCAGTTCAAAATGCGGCAAATGCCACTGTTTTTGGTGTTCAGGCTGGGGCCGAAATAAAGCTAGGCAGTGGATTTAGTTTTGGTGGCGAAGCCAATTTTCAGAAAGGTGTAGAAGAACAAGACGATGGTACCACAAGCGCTTCTAGGCATGCAGCTCCTTTTTTCGCTGTAGCGAGATTAAAATACAGTTCGGGTAAACTGAATGCTCAGTTTTATGGCATTTACAATGCACCGGTGAGTTTCGAAAACCTGCCTATAACCGAGCAAGCTAAAACTGAGTTATATGCTAAAGATGAAGACGGAAATCCTTATGCACCACAATGGTATACACTCAATTTTAAGGCAATGTATCAAGTGGCTAAAAACCTATCGGTGAGCGCAGGAATAGAGAACATAACCGACCAACGTTACCGACCTTATAGTTCGGGCTTAGCAGGTGCAGGAAGAAACATGGTGATTTCTGCCAAGGTGATATTCTAACTAAAAAACTGATTTTTTTTGTGATGAAAGCCCAATTGCGAAAGCGGTTGGGCTTTTTTAGTTTAGTTTGAATGATAAGCGAATTGAATCTGCTATTTGGATTGAATCCGTTGTGAAGCCTGTAAAATGTAAGGTATAAATTAAGTTGGTGTCGAAAATGGAATTTTCGATGAAAGCGCT
>CAZWXC010000068.1:0-8631 GCA_964637935.1 uncultured Flavobacteriales bacterium
AATGGCTAGTTTCTGGTATCGTTGATCTACGGCTATTTCTTTCTCGCTTTCGCGAAATGAAACCTGACCTTGATTGGCAGTGATGTAACCTGAAATGAGTTGGAGTAGGGTAGACTTGCCGCTTCCGTTAAAACCAATTAAACCATAAATATGATCGCTTTCAAACGTGGTAGTAATGCCTTTGAAAATCCAAAGCTTACCGTATTTTTTACCTACATCAGAAAGTTCAATGGTCATTGGTGCTAGTTTGCTCCGCGCATAATGCCTTTCTCTGAAGCTTCAATAAAAGCAACAATTTCGTCCTTAGTCACGCTTTGCGCGAATGAATCTTTAATCTCTGTAAGCGCCTTAGCGGTATTTACATTTCTCACGTAAAGTGTGCGATAAATAGATTCAATTTCAAGTACGGTTTCATCACTAAAACCTCTACGCTTTAGTCCGATACTGTTGATGCCGACATAACTCAAAGGCTCGCGTGCAGCTTTCACATAAGGCGGTACATTTTTACGAACCAAGCTGCCACCGGCAATGAATGAATGCGCGCCAATCGTTAAGAATTGCTGTACAGCAACCATACCTTCTAAAATGGCAAAGTCGTTGATCGTTATATGTCCTGCTAAATTCACGCAGTTTGCAAGGATTACATTGTTTCCAATTTTGCAATCGTGTGCCACGTGTACATAAGCCATAAGTAAGCAGTTCGCGCCTACTTCTGTGCTCCAGCGGTCAGACGTTCCTTTGTTTATCGTTACGCATTCGCGAATCACGGTATTGTCACCAATAATGGTTTTGGTGTCTTCGCCAGCGTATTTCAAATCTTGTGGATCAGCAGAAATTACTGCTCCGGGAAAAATCTTGCAATTTTTACCAATGCGCGCACCATTCATGATGGTTACGTTTGGTCCAATCCAAGTGCCATCGCCAATCTCTACATCGTCATAAACGGTAGAAAAAGGTTCAACAACCACGTTTGCACCAAGCTTAGCCTTAGGATGAATGTTTGCTCTCAACTCGCTCATCGTTTCTTACCTTAATGATTTGTGCCATTAGTTCACCTTCCGAAACTAATTGGTTTCTAACGTATGCCTCACCTTTCATGGTGCTGAGTCCGCGTCTTGCTGGCGCTGTTATTTCTAGTCTGAAAACAAGTGTATCACCTGGAACAACCTTTCGCTTGAATTTTACCTTGTCAATCTTCACGAAAAGTGTTTCATAATTCCAAGGATCTTCAATTCCGCTCAAGGTTAAAATTCCACCTGTTTGTGCCATTGCTTCAATTTGAAGCACACCTGGCATCACGGGGTTTCCTGGAAAGTGTCCTTGAAAAAACTCTTCGTTCATGGTTACGTTTTTCACACCAACCACGTGCGTTTCGCTCATTTCAATAATCTTGTCTACCAACAAGAAAGGATAGCGGTGTGGAAGCATTTCGCTGATTTCGGTAATACCGTAAATCGCATCAGCATTCACATCAAATTTTGGCGAAGCTTTCGCTTCTTTTTTGATCAAATCTTTGATCATTTTACCAAAAGCTATATTGGTAGTGTGGCCAGGTCTAGCCGCTAAAATATGTCCTTGAATAGGTTTGCCTATCAATGCTAAATCGCCTACAATGTCAAGCAATTTGTGACGTGCCGGTTCATTCGGAAAATGAAGTTTTACGTTGTTCAAAATCCCAATTCCAACAATATCAAGTTCGCTTTTATCGCGATTAAATGCACTTGCAAGCTTGTCTTTATCAGCTTCGCTCATGAGCGATGTGTCGGTGTCTACCATCACAATGGCATTGTCTGCATCGCCACCTTTTACCAAACCATTGTTTACCAATTGCATCAATTCGCGCAAGAAAACAAAGGTGCGACAGCGTGAAAACTCATCCTTAAACTCGGTGAGTTTATACATGCTTGCATGCTGCGTTCCAAGCAATGGAGATCTGTAATCAACCATTACCGTAATGCGATATTCATCACTAGGTACGGCCAACATTTCAACCTCACGCTCTGGATCCTCAAAAGTCAAGTTGTCTTTTAAAATAAAGTATTCTTTTACAGCATCTTGTTCTTTTATTCCGACAGATTCTATTGCATCTATAAAATAGCTTGAGCTACCATCAAGAATTGGAATCTCTGGTCCATCTAATTCGATCAAGGCATTATCTACACCCATGCCGTACAAAGCGGCCAAAAGATGCTCGGTAGTATGCACCTGCATTTTGTCATTGCCAAGTGTGGTGCCTCGTTGGGTGCTGATTACATTGTCTACATCGGCCTTAATGCTCGGCTGATTTTCAATGTCTATTCGTTTAAATACATACCAAGTATTCGGCTCTGCTGGATGCACCGTTAGCTTGGTGTTTTTACCGGTATGAAGGCCCACACCTTCAATGGTAAATGACGATTTGAGCGTTTTCTGCTTTTCAGCCATTGTCGTGAGATTTCAATAGGTTCTTTTTGAGCTGATCAATTTCATCAGCCATTTTATGCAGTTTTCTGAAATATACATAAGAGCGCTTGTAGTCGCCAATTGGCAATGCAGGCGAACCTTGTACTATTTGTCCTTTTTCTGTGATCGATTTTCCGATACCCGATTGTGCAGCAATTTTTACCTCATCGGCAATAGTAATGTGACCCACAATACCAACTTGGCCACCAATCATACAATTTTTTCCAATTTTGGTTGAACCTGCAATGCCTGTTTGGGCTGCTATTACAGTGTTTTCGCCAATTTCAACGTTGTGTGCAACTTGAATCAAGTTGTCAAGTTTTACCCCTTTTCTGATAATGGTGCTGCCCAATGTGGCACGATCGATTGTAGTATTTGCACCAATTTCTACATGGTCTTCAAGCACAACATTGCCTACGTGAACCACCTTTTGGTATTGGTTTTCGGCATTTGGTGCAAAACCAAAACCATCACCACCAATTATAGCCCCCGGTTGCATCATACAATCTGCGCCAACCACACAGCGGTGACCCACGAATGTGCGCGCATGCAGCACCGAGTTTTTACCAATTTTAGCGAAAGCACCAATAAAAGCATTTGCATTTATTTCAGCACCGTCAGCTATTTCAGCGCCAGCTTCTATCACCACGTTTGGGCCGATATATGCACTTTTTGAAACAGTAGCATCAGCACTAACGATGGCCGTTGGATGAATGCCAGCTTCGGGCTTCATCATACCAGAATATGCTTCTAAAAGCTTACCAAAAGCCATTCTTGCATCTGCTACTTTCACTAAAGTTAGCGTGCTTGGAATTGGTTTTTCGGCCTTAAAATCTTGTGAAACGATGGCTATGGTAGCCTCGGTTTTGTAAATATATTCGGTGTATGCTGGGTTTGCGAGAAAGGTTAACGTTCCCGTTTTACCCTCTTCAATTTTTGATAAATCTGTTACTACAGCATTATCATCGCCCTCTACATTGCCCTGCAGTATGTCTGCTATTTGTCTCGCTGAAAACTCCATCAAGGATATTTAAAAAACGCGGCAAAGGTATCATATACTTGTTGCCGTAAGCATCAAAAGTAGGGTCATCCACGGCCTAAGTTTTAACCGCTTGTGCTAGTTTTCAACAAAGTTTAAGCAAGCGACATGTTTTCAGGAAAGTAGAGGTAGTTTTTGGTCTCTTGCGCAGCTAGCGAACTAAACCTAAAAATGGTGGCAGCTTCTGAAATGTCGCGCAAGGTCCCATCTTTAAATAAGATTTTAATCATTTCACTTTCAGGGTTGTAAGCTGTGTTGGTGAGTGATCTTTCAAAAAATAAGTAGCGAGTTTCGTCTACAGTCCAACCTAATTTTTCTGCAAGTTGCGCCTGGTAGGTTGTTTGTTTTTCCACAGAAAGTGGAGATGAAAGTTCTTTTGTTTTTAATAGTCTGCGATAGAGCAAACGGTTACAAAGTTCTCTCAGCACATGATCTTCATGATTTGTCCATTGCTTGATGGCCGCCATCACGTCCACATCGTCTAGTTTTAAGAACAGCGGCAACCAATTGGCATGTTCTTTTAAACTCAGCATTTCGTTTTGCTTCAAGAAAAAATGCAAAGCAAAAGGTGCAGGAACCTCAGTGCCTGATTGAGCTAATTCTTTTGCTCTAAGCAAAATATTCATCAGTAAAAACTCAGCTGAAAGAACTGTTTTGTGCAAGTAAACTTGCCAATACATCAACCTTCTAGCGATCAAGAATTTTTCTACTGAATAAATTCCTTTTGCTTCTACAGCCAACTCACCATCATGAATGGTAAGCATCTTTATTATGCGTTCAGAACTGATTACACCTTCTGAAACACCTGTGAAAAAACTGTCACGTTTCAGGTAATCAAGTCGATCTGTGTCTAATTGACTACTCACCAGTTGGTGCAAGAATTTCACATGATAAGTGCCTTCATAAATCTGAATAGCCAGACTCAGCGCTCCATCAAACTCGGTATTGAGGTCGTGCATTATTTGCAGACTTATAGCTTCGTGATGCACGCCACGCACAATCGTGTTTTCAAGCGCGTGCGAAAAAGGTCCGTGACCAATATCGTGCATCAAAATGGCCAATTTACTGGCGCGTTCTTCTTCTTCTGTGATTTCGAATCCTTTGGTGCGAAGCGTTGCAATGGCTTGCTTCATCAAATTCATGGCACCCATAGTATGTTGAAACCTGCTATGATTGGCGCCTCCATATACCAAGTTGGTTAACCCAAGCTGTGTGATGCGTCTAAGTCGCTGGAAATAAGGATGCTCTATGATCTTGAAAATTAAAGCATCTTCAATCGTAATAAACCCATAGATGGGGTCGTTAAATGTCTTTAGCGTTTTAGCCTTGGGTTGGATACTCACCTGGTCTACCTTTGGGCGCGAAGATAAAATCTACTATGAGCAACGAACAAGTAAAAATTCTCTGGGCAGACGATGAAATCGATTTGCTAAAACCACATATCATGTTTCTTGAAAACAAAGGTTACCAAGTGACTGCGGTAACTTCTGGAGTGGAGGCAGTAGAAGAGGTAAAAGAAAATCACTTCGATATTGTTTTTCTGGATGAAAACATGCCTGGGATTTCGGGAATTGAAGCACTTGCTCAGATCAAAAACATAGAGGCTTCGTTGCCTGTGATCATGATTACGAAAAGCGAAGAAGAAAGCATCATGGAAGATGCGATTGGTTCTCAAATTTCAGATTATTTAATCAAGCCAGTGAATCCGAATCAAATTCTCTTGAGTTTGAAAAAGAACTTAGATAGCAAGCGATTGGTAAGCGAAAAAACCACCACGGGCTACCAGCAAGAGTTCAGACAAATAGGTATGCGATTGAACGATCGTTTAGATTGGAGCGATTGGAAAGAACTCTATGGCGAAATTGTAAATTGGGATTTGGCGCTTCAAAAAAGCGGTGACCCGAGTATGAGCGAGATTTTACATATGCAAAAAGAAGAAGCGAATAATCAGTATGCTCGCTTCATTGAAGACAATTATACAGATTGGTTGCACCACGATTCTGAGGACAGACCAATGATGAGTCACCGATTGCTAAAAGATTGGGTGTTTCCTCATTTGAGCAAAGAAAAACCGTTGTTTTTGGTAGTCATTGATAACCTAAGATTGGATCAATGGAAAACGATTGAAAAGGTAATTCGCGAAGATTTTAGAATAGATCAAGAGGAAATGTTTTGCAGCATTTTGCCAACAGCAACGCAGTATGCGCGGAATGCTTTGTTTGCAGGATTGTTGCCAAGTGAAATACAAAAACGCCATCCAAAACTTTGGAAAAACGATGAAGATGAAGGCGGCAAAAACCTTCATGAAGAAGAATTTTTGGTGGATAACTTGAAGCGATCTGGAAAACAAATCAAGCACAGTTATGCTAAAATCACCAACTTAACTTTTGGTAAAAAAGTAGTGGAAAATCTGCATTCACTTTCGCAAAACGACTTGAATGTAATAGTCTACAACTTTGTAGATATGCTGAGCCATGCTCGCACCGAAATGGAAATGATTCGGGAGTTGGCAGATGATGAAAGCGCCTATCGCTCGCTCACGCTTTCTTGGTTTGAGCATTCGCCATTAAAAGACATCATGCAAGGCATAAAAACCATGGGTGGAAAAATGATCATCACAACCGATCACGGTACGGTGCATGTGAAAAATGCCATAAAAGTGGTTGGTGATAGAAATACCAACACCAATTTGCGCTATAAGATTGGTAAGAATTTAAATTACCAAGAAAAGGAAGTGTTTGAAGTGAAAAACCCCGAAGATGCTTTCTTGCCAAAAACAAGCATGAGCAGCCGGTTTATTTTTGCCGAAGGCAATGATTTCTTTGCCTATCCAAACAATTTCAACTACTACGTGAATTACTATAAAGACACGTTTCAGCACGGTGGAATTTCATTGGAAGAGATGATCATTCCATTTATTGTTTGTTCGCCAAAATAGAATTCCTGCTAAACGTGACAGGTTTTTAAAACCTGTCGCGTTTGGAATAAACAATCGTTTTTGTCATATCGAGGTGCCAATGAAATTGGCTGTATCGAGATGAACATATTGGGATTAACTTCAAGAGCAAGTTCAAGAGCAAAAGCAAAACTTTCAATTTCCGCTTTCGGCTTCACTCAGTGACCGCGTTCAGTCTTCAGAAACAATTCGTGCTCATTCGTGTAATTCGTGGTAAAAAGGCCATCAGTTTTCAGCTGTCATTGTTAAGACAATAGACATTAGAAAAAACCTTAGCGCACTTTGCGTCATCTTTCCGCCTTTGCGGTCACTTCGGCTCCGCTCAGTGTCCGCGCTCAGTCTCTAGAACCAATTCGTGTTCAAAAACTGCCTACTGATGACTGCGCACTGCTTACTTTCTCCCTCGTTCTTCTTACCTCACTAGTGTAACCCTGCCCGTAAACTCGGTAGTATACTGAATTTTCTCCGTGCTGCCGGTCATGATCCAGAGGTAAACGCCTGAAGGTGCAGGTTGCCCGTTGACATTTCCATCCCAACCTCCTTGGTTTTTGGTGAAAGTGAAAATCTCGTTGCCCCAACGGTCGTATATGGCCATTTGGTAATCGTCCATTCCGGGTGCTTTTACATCCCAAGTGTCGTTGATTCTGTCGCCATCGGGAGTAAAAGCATTTGGTGCGTAAAAGTCTGCTCCGCAGGTAATCACGCGGATTTCTGCGCTGTCGGCACAGCCAAAATCATCACTTACCGTAACGCGATAATAGCCCAAACTGTCGGTGTAAATGGACTCGGTTTGCTCGCCTGTGCTCCAGTCAAAATAAAGGTGGAAGCGGCTGTAATCGACATCTGGCAATAGCTCTACCTCGTTTTCGCAGAGCTTGATGGTTTGTGCTAACCTGAAAACAGGCGGATATTGCCGCACAACAATCAATTTTTCTGAGCTCGTGCCACAATGGTTAATGTAACGAATGGTCCAGTTTTTACTTTGGGCTAGCGTGCGCAAAGCAGTTGAATCACCATCCGACCAAAAAAGCCGATCACGATCGTTCATCGGAATTTGAAAATCTACCGAACCTTGATCGCAAAAACGCAGCGTATCAAACCCAAAAACCTCGGGCAACGAATCAGCAAAGTAACTCACCGAAGCTGTTGCACTTCCGCACGCATTAGTCACCGTCACGAAAAACGCACTATCAACACTGCCCACTACAAACTGCCTACTGCTCACTTCTGAAAAGTCTTGCCAAAGAAAATCAACGCGCCCTTCCGCAGCTTGCCCTGAGCCTGTCGAAGGGAAGCCAACCGGCCTCAACACAATCGTATCCCCAAAACAAACCGCACTATCCGGCCCAAGATCAGGCTTTAGCGTATCGTCTTTCCAAATTTTTATTGCATCATCATACGTCCCGCACGTATTTGTAACAGAAACACTTATGAAAGTATCACTCATAACTGATATCTGACGGCTGACAGCTACCGACTGATCATTCCATAAATAAGTCACGCGACTTAGTGGCGGCTGAGCGCCTGCCTGTCCGGCAGGCAGGGAGCCGAAAGGATCGAGCATTACCTCACTTCCCACACACACCACCGTATCCTCGCCCAAATCTGGACTAAGTGCAAAATCTGCGACCAACAAAATGCTGTCTTGCACGCTGGTGCAGGCATTGGTAACGGTTACGAATACAGAAACCGAATCATTGGCATCAAAAAATGCGGCATTGGTCATAAACGTAGAATCTGAAGTTCCCGAACTCCAAGCATACGAACCGAAGCGGGTAGCGGCATTCAGCGTTAAAGCCGAGTTGCCGCAAAATACCGTGTCTGCGCCCAAATCAACAATTGGCTCAGAAACAAAAGCCACAAAAAACGTGTCTAAATCACTGCCGCACAAGTTGGTCTCTTGCACCCAATAATGGTTTTCGGTAGTGATGGTATCAAAGCCTGTGGAATCGCCACTATACCACAAAAAGGTGCTGAGTGAATCGGTCACTAAATTGATAAACTGCGTATCGCCAACGCACAAAATAGAGTCGAGTAAAGGAAGAACGGGAACATCCGTAAACCGCACCGAAATAGTGTCTGAACTGGTGCCACAGGCATTGATGGCAGTTGCCCACACTGTATCCGTGGCCACGGCCACAAACACCGAATCGGTGCTGCCATCGTGCCAAGTATAGGTTCCCAAATCTACGGT
>CAZWXC010000069.1:0-8589 GCA_964637935.1 uncultured Flavobacteriales bacterium
AGAAAAAATGCCCAATTAACCATTTTGAAAGGTTCTGATTTTTTGAGCACTGTTTTAGTGAACGATGGCCTTGCTTGCTTCAAAGATGTGCGATAGCTAACTATTGAGGATATGAACCAGGTTGCAGCTGGTACAACCGAAAACCAAATAGCATAATAAAGAAACTGGTTGCTATCAAAGAGATGATTCATAACTAGAACTCCAATCAAAAGCGATGCATTTTGAATCGCTAAAATCAGAAAAGAAGCGGTAGTTTTATGAATGGCGAAATAGATCGTGTTTAGAAGAAAGAATATAAAATGCGACAGATAAAAAAGCGTGCTGAATCTAAAAACGAAGTTGAAATTTGGAATGTCAGCACCACTACCAGCGAAAAATTGCTGAACTGGAAATATAAAACTAGCTACCAAAATCGCTGCAATCGAAATCACATAAATGATAGAAAGCGCCTTCAACGCTTTCTCTATTAATGCTTTGATCTTTTCAAAGTTTGACTCCACAAAAGCCTTAGTAATAAGATTTCTAAAGCTGCTACTCACACCAACTTCAAAGGCTGAAAACCACGTAAAAAAAGAGAGCATAGCTAACCAAACCCCGTAGTTTTCTTCACCCAAAAACTCAATGGAATAGCGTACTAATAAAAACCCAATGCCAATATTTAAGCCTTTTATTGCGCCAGTACCAGCAATATTAAAAAGCAACTTATTGGTTCTGCTCGAAACAGCTTCAGGCATTTTATGCGTTGCCTTTTTTAGAAATAGAGAATAGACCAATTATTACATATGATAGAATCAAGCCTAATATGGCCGCATACAGCGCCCTAAGAGATTTACCCGCTCCTGACTTTGCGCCAAAATCACTAAAGTGAGCGTGCACATCATAAACATTATCCAGCGCACTCATCATTTGGTCAATTCTCGATACCTCTTTTGAATAGTATAGGTACTTGTTATAAATATCAAGTGGATTTAAACTCGACCCTTCCTTTTGCTGACCAAGCATTACCGTAGTGCCAGCACTTGCTCCTTTATCAGACTTTGCTTTCTCCAGAAGCGCCTGATTGTAAACTTTTTTCAAGGTGTCAAGCCTGTTCATTTCTTCCATTAAAATTTCTTTCTCATAAAACAACCTGCTCACCTCATCTTGCTTCATTTTCTGAAGTTCGGGCACTCTTTCTAAATAGGTTAACAATGAACTCTCTAGTTTAGAAAATATCTTTTGATCTGTACTTTCCACCTCAATCATAAAACGACTGCTGACTGCCGAAAATCCGTCTTCTAACAAAAGATCAAAATCTATGTGCTGGTATGTAGCAGAGTCAAGCTCCCGGTAAATATTATTTATTATGTCAAGCTTTTCTCTGTAAGATGAATGTGGTTTTACATCAAAGTTTTTCAAGCTTTTTGCCGCTTCTTCCGAAATTTGAAATAGGCTAGCAAGCTCATTTAGTTTTCCTTCTTGTACTAATGAGTTAAAGTACTCAACATCACTATACAATTGACCTTCAGATTCTACATTGAGCCTTAAAAGCAGGTTGGAACTATAGGTTCTAGGCACAAAATTGATACTAACAAATCCAATAATGATTGCCACAATTACTATTGGCAAGATCAATTTTAAGTGTCTAATATTTAACTTAATAAACAAAACTAATCCACTCGCCACACCTTTAATTAAGAACCAAATAGAGCTAACTAGCTTGTTGATCAATCTTTCAATATCTCTAATAACCGGAGTTACAGTGACTTCTTCCGGAATGTTGTTTTTATCCATTTATGATGGTTTATGTGTGTGGCAATTTTATAAGCAGGTTTTGGTCGATTTTTGGAGCAAACTTGCTTTCAGTTTATAAATAGCTTCGCTTTTTGGTTTAGACGTAATAACAATCTAAATGATTAGCCTTGCAGGCCCCAAAAATATAGATGATTTACGATTAGTTAGTTTTATTAAGCTTTTGATCCATAAAAATGAAGGTGGCACTCCTTACAAATTTTATTCCCCCATACCGAAAATCGTTATTCAAAAATCTAAGCGCTAGGCTAGATCAATTGACGATTCTAGTTTCGGTGCATATGGAGGGAAACCGCACCTGGAAACCTGATTATGAAGGATTGAATGTTGTAAAACAACGCACCATTAGCTATTCTAAAAAGTGGGAGCACGAAGCGGGTTTTCGAGAAACTACCGAAGTGCACATTCCTTTTGACACCATTTTCAAACTAGCAAAAGCTAAGCCCGATTTGGTAATTTCAGGCGAACTAGGCTTTAGAAGTTTACTTGCCTCTCTGTATTGTATGATTTACCGTAAACCATTGATTTTATGGCTTACACTATCAGATCATACCGAGCAGAATAAAGTAGGTCTAAGACTTGTTCTCAGAAAATTTCTCTTAAAACGAGCTACAGTGCTTCTTTGTAATGGAGCTGCATGCGAACGTTATGTGAAACAACTTGGGATTCACAAACCGATGTTTTTCGCCCCTTATACCAGTGATTTTCAGATTCAAAACCCAAAAACAAATTTCAACCCTCGAAGAAAAATTCTTTTTACAGGCCAGCTCATTTCTAGAAAAGGCGTGAAACAAATGACGGCTGCCTTAAAAACTTGGTCAGCAAATAATCCTGAAAAAGAACTTGAATTGGTTGTAGCTGGCGATGGCCCAGAAAAATCTTGTTTTGAGATGCTAGTAAGCTGTGCCAACATAAAATTGAGCTTGCTTGGTACGGTTGTATATGAAGAGTTGGCCAATCTATATGGTGATGCAGACTTATACATCTTTCCCACTTTGGCAGATGAATGGGGAGTAGTGGTAAACGAGGCCCTATCATCAGGCTTGCCTGTTTTAGGGAGTTTATATAGCCAAGCGGTAGAAGAACTTGTGAAAAACGATGTGAATGGCTGGCTTTTCAAACCTGATGATCAAGTTGAATTTGCTGCCGCCTTTTCAAAAGCTTTGAATACCGATAACAGCACGTTAGCCAAGTTTTCAAAAAATAGTGTTGAAGCCATTCAAGCTGTCACGGCCGAAAACATTGCTAATGAAATGATAAAAGCCATAAAGGCGTCTCTTCGCAAAAACTAATTGAATCACTGCTTTTTAACTGAATCTAAAGCTATGAGCCTCGCTCTTAAAGCGTTGGGTTCACTCCCCCCTTTTTAAGCTAAAATTCCTTGGATTTCTTTTATCAATTACAGCATGCCGTTTATACAACTAAAGTGACCATTTAGCTATTTAACAAAAGAAGGAGCAAACGCTTTAGGTTCGAAATGCGTTTAGGTATCACTACGGAAACAATGCAACTAATATGAGTTTTTACAATGCAACAAAACGGGGAGTAGATATACTTGCCTCCTCTACTGTTATTCTTTTACTGCTATCATGGCTCATTCCTATCATAGGTTTGATCATTAAGCTTGATTCAAAAGGTCCTGTGTTCTTTGTGCAATCTAGGGATGGCAAAGACAAGAAGCCCTTTTATTGCCTGAAGTTTAGGACAATGAAGCCAAGCTGGACAGCTCACCTCATTCAAGCTAAAGAAAACGATGATCGCATCACTAGAATTGGGATGTTTTTACGGAAATCTCATATAGATGAGTTACCCCAGTTTATTAATATTTTTTTAGGTGAAATGACATTAATTGGACCTCGCCCGCACATGCACCGTGACACCAACTACTACGGCCAATTAATTGAAAACCATGACGACAGACTGCGTGTAACTCCTGGTTTTACAGGATTAGCACAAATAAATGACCTATGTGGCAACACGGGTGAATTAATGGAAATGAGTCATCGTGTTAGGTTAGATAGATTTTATGCTGAAAATCATTCTGCGGCACTAGATATTTACATTGTTTTTCAAAGCGCAGTTATTGCATTAAGAAAGATTAAAACTTTTGTAAACAATCCGTCTGTTGCCGAATCACCAAGCCAACCAAAAAGAAAATTCTTTGGGAAAGGCCATTTAAAAAGAGTTGCCTAAGCATCCTTTTTGCTCTTTTCTTTGTTGATGAAGAGCAATGGTTACCAAAAAGAAAAACGATACTGTAAAACCTTCCAATCTATGGTTCAAAAACCAAGGTTGGGAGGTTTTTCCATTTCAGCAAGAGGCTTGGGAAGCCTATAGCAACGGATTGAGCGGAGTGGTAAATGCCCCGACTGGCAGCGGAAAAACCTATTCTCTGCTGTTGCCCATTCTCGAAAACCTAGATCTAAAAAAAGGCTTGCAGGCTATCTGGATCACACCAATACGTGCCTTAGCAAAAGAAATATTGCAAAGTAGCGAGCGCGCTGCTTTGGGCTTGAATATCGAAGCCAAAATTGCCATAAGGACAGGCGATACAGAAACCAGCGAAAAAACGCGACTTAAAAAATCGCCCCCACACATACTTATCACCACACCAGAGTCGCTTCAATTGCTGCTTGCGCAAAAAAATTACCATCAATATTTTAAAAACCTGCGCACGGTGGTTATTGACGAATGGCACGAACTCATTGGCTCAAAACGTGGCGTGCAAATGGAGCTTGCGCTTTCGCGATTTAAAACCATATGCAAGCCATTTCAAATTTGGGGCATTTCGGCCACCATTGGCAATATGGACGAAAGTATGCAGGTACTTTTGGGCAATTGGTACCACCAAAAACATGTGTTTATAAAAGGCACGCATACCAAAAAATATGTGGTAGAATCCATTTTTCCAGACGAGCTAGAAGAGCTGCCTTTGGCAGGTCATTTAGGTATTAGACTGCTCGATAAAATCATTCCGATTTTGCTGCGCAGCGAAAGCACCCTTATCTTTTTAAATACCCGCGGTCAAGCCGAAATTTGGTATCAAAAACTACTCGAACACTCGCCAGATTTTGCTGGAGTAATAGCACTGCACCATGGCAGCATGAGCCGCGAAACCCGCTATTGGGTGGAAGATGCGCTCTACAACGGAAACCTGAAAGCGGTGATTTGCACATCAAGCTTAGACCTTGGAGTCGATTTTAGACCGGTTGAAACCATCATTCAAGTGGGCGGACCAAAAGGCGTGTCGCGTTTTATGCAGCGCGCTGGCCGAAGTGGTCATCAACCGGGAGCTACCAGTAAAATATACTTTCTACCAACCCATTCTCTTGAGCTTATAGAAGCTGCTGCTTTGCGCGAAGCCATCAAGCAAAACTTGTTAGAAAGCCGCATTCCGTTTATTCGAAGTTTTGATGTGCTTATTCAGTACTTGGTAACACTGGCCGTTTCTGACGGATTCAAGCCAAATGAGCTTTATCAAGAAATCAAATCCACTTTTTGCTTCGAAAGCATTTCAGAAGAAGAATGGAGCTGGTGCCTAAACTTTATTGTACATGGTGGCGACACACTCAACAACTACGATGAATTTCATAAAGTAATTGTAGAAGACGGCATTTATAAAGTGACCAGCAAGCGCGTAGCTTTGCGCCACAGATTAAGCATTGGCACCATAGTGAGTGACGTAATGCTTGCCGTAAAACTGAAACATGGCGGTTTTTTGGGAAGCATTGAAGAAAGCTTTGTAGCTAAGTTTAAACCAGGAGATAATTTCTGGTTTGCAGGGCGCAGTTTAGAGCTTATTCGCATAAAAGAACTTACCGTACAGGTTCAAAAATCAAAGAAAGAAACTGGCCCAACACCAAGCTGGATGGGCAGCCGAATGCCGCTTAGCTCAGAAATGAGCGAAATGATCAGGCTGAAATTGAACCAAGCCGTCAACAATACATCTGAAGATCCTGAAGTGCAATTTTTAGTACCGCTCATTAATAGACAGCACCGCGAATCTTTAGTTCCAAATTCCGATCAATTTCTAATCGAAGAGTTCCAGACTAAAGATGGCCATCATGTTATCTTTTATCCTTTCGAAGGTCGGTTTGTGCATGAAGGTATGGCTACTTTGCTGGCTTACCGAATTGCAATGCTTAAACCAATTTCGTTCAGCATTGCCATGAATGATTATGGATTTGAACTTTTAAGCGATCAGCCCATACCCACTCAAGATGCACTTGACACAAACATTTTCAGCACCAATCATCTCATGGATGACATTTTATCGAGTATAAACTCGGTAGAGATGGCGCGAAGAAGATTTAGAGACATTGCCAGTATTAGTGGCTTGGTTTTTCAAGGATATCCAAACAAGATGAAAAAAGAGCGTCATCTTCAGGCTTCATCACAACTGTTTTTTGATGTATTTCAACAATATGACAAGCACAACCTATTGTTGCGCCAAGCATTTGATGAAACCATGGATTTTCAACTAGAAGAAGCACGTTTGCGCCAAGCGCTCAATCGCATAAATGCTCAAGAAATCGTGCTTAAAAAACCCGCGAGATTTACGCCCTTTTCCTTTCCTATTATAGTAGATCGTTTGAGCAGGGAAACCCTAAGTTCAGAAAAATTGGAAGATCGGATTAGGAGGATGAAGGGTTAGGTTTCGTGAATTCTAACCTATTCGTGAAAAACGGGCCTAGAAAACCTTCAAACTTGATTTTATTAATGATTTGACAAGATTCACTAACCTGAGCTTGCGATAGGTTGACGCAATTAATACAAATTGAGTCATTGCGGTGACGCAATCTCGAAGTGATATAGTTTCCTACCGAAATAGCTATTGAAAACAGTAATCTGTTTTTGAGCCGCGAGAGTTTGAGTTCAGAAAAATTGGAAGTGCGGATTAGGAGGGTGAATGGTTAAATCTTGTCCTTTTTTAGAGTTAGTCGCGTGAGGCAAAATTTTAAATTAGCCGATAATTAACGAAGGCAACGCTACATGACACTATCAGAATTATTACAGGACTCAAATTACAAGTTAACTCAGTTTTCAAAAACTCAAATTGAAAGCCTAGAAGAAGCAATTGTATTGAAAGAAACAAGAGGCAAAAGAGTGCCTTACGTTACTTGTCTTGTCAGACGAAAAGAAATTCAATTGAAACCAGAGGAAGTGGTGCGTCAACTTTACCTCATGAAATTGAATGAAGAATATGGCTATTCGTATGACCGAATGGAAATTGAATATGCCGTAAGTTTCGGAAGAGAAAAGAAGAGAGCGGATATCGTCATTTTTGATAAGCAAGACGCAAGAGCTGTCTTTATCATGGTTGAGCTGAAAAAACCAAAGCTGAAGGACGGAAAAGAGCAACTTAAATCTTACTGCAACGCAACTGGCGCACCTATCGGAATCTGGAGCAATGGTGAGTCAATTTCGTACTACAACCGCAGAGATCCCAACTACTTCAAGGACATTCCAGATATACCTAAGTCGACTGAAAAGCTAACAGATATCTTAACGGAGCGTTGGACAATTCAAGACTTGATTGATAATGACAAACTCTCTAAAGAACGCAAATCCTTAAAAGACTTGATCCTTGAAATGGAGGATGAAGTTTTGGCAAATGCAGGGGTTGATGTATTTGAAGAACTTTTCCAACTGATATTCACTAAGCTTTATGACGAGCTAGAAAGCACTCGAAATAAATCTCGACATCTTGAATTTAGAAACTATGGTGAAACTGAAACAGAGCTAAAACAAAAGATTCAGTCTCTTTTTGAAAAAGCAAAAGAAAAGTGGGAGGGTGTATTTAACGAAAGCTCGAAGATAAACTTGACTCCTTCTCACTTGGCCATTTGTGTGTCTTCATTAGAACAAATAAAATTATTCAATTCAAACCTTGATGTAGTAGACGAAGCTTTTGAATACTTGATCAACAAAAGCAGCAAAGGAGAAAAAGGACAATATTTCACGCCACGATATGTGATTGACATGTGCGTGAAAATGATGGATCCAAAAGCGGATGAAACAGTAATTGATACCGCAGCGGGAAGTTGCGGATTCCCTGTTCACGCCATCTTTCATGTTTGGGAACAACAACTAAAAGCAAAAGGACTTTCTAAAAGTCATTTGTTCACAGCAGAAGAAAAACTTCCTGAACAAATAGATTATGTTCAGAACAAGGTTTTTGCGATCGACTTTGATGAGAAAGCAGTGCGTGTAGCCAGAACATTGAATTTAATTGCTGGTGATGGCCAGACCAATGTGCTGCACATGAACACACTAGATTATGACCGATGGGACAACAACTATGACGATAAAAATTGGCTAGATGTTTATGGAAACGGCTGGAAGAATCTGAGAAAACACCTCGAAAATCCTAAACCAAAAACAGTAACGATTGAAGAAGAGAAAAACGGCAAAATCTACGTAAAAGAGAAGGACGTTTACGAGTGCAGAGACTTTCAATTTGATGTGTTGATGGCGAACCCACCATTTGCAGGTGATATTAAAGAAAGTAGAATACTTGCCAAATACGACCTGGGCAAAAAACCCAACGGAAAATATCAAACGGCTGTAGGGAGAGACATTCTGTTTATTGAACGCAATCTAGATTTCCTCAAGCCAGGCGGCCGAATGGCCGTGGTTTTGCCACAGGGTAGATTCAACAATAGTTCTGACAAAGCCATTAGAGACTATATAGCTGAGCGATGCAGAATATTAGCCGTGGTGGGCTTGCATGGCAATGTGTTTAAACCACACACAGGCACAAAAACCTCCGTACTTTTTGTACAGAAATGGGATAAA
>CAZWXC010000070.1:0-8577 GCA_964637935.1 uncultured Flavobacteriales bacterium
GTTCTACTGTATCATCACTTTGTTTTTCTTCTGATGAAGCTTCTTGCGAATTTTCGACAATAGTGTTTTCCTCAGATGTTTCTGGTGTGGTTTCGGTTTTTACCTCTTCTTGTGCAGCCGCAACTGTTGGAGTTCCCATTACTTCTTGTCCAATAATTGCAACCGTTTTTGATTCATTATTATCTAAATATGAAAAACTTCCATCCATTGCTTTCAATGCATTTAATGCATTAGGATCTTCAGTAATCACCTTATAACTCACCGTTAAAAATTCATCTGAAGGAATTGACATCCAAACAAACTTTGCTTTTTCGTCTACTTGAGAAAAAACTGAAAGTTCGTTTTTAATAATCTGAGCATTACTATTTGCAGGTAAGAATTCTTCTATTTTACTAAATCCGGCTATACCTTGCTTTGATATATTCAATCGGACTTCAATCTCATTCCCTCCTAAAGCCTGCACTTCTCTTACAACCTCTGCCATAGCTTGCACTTGAACGGGAATTTCGCTTGATTTTTTCACTTCAATAGATTGATTGGGTAAATCAAAACTCATTCGCTCCATGTCATCTATATACGAAAACTTTCCCTCAACAAAACTCGAAGCTGGGGCCTCTGCAGTAGCTTTGATGGTGTAAGTGATTTTTACTTGCTCTGTTTCTGGAATGGCCATCCAGATAAATTTCACCTTACCATCAGCATAAGTGAAACTAGCATCAGCCACTTCACCTGGTTGTACATCAAATCCTGCAGGTAGATTTTGCTGAAACTTTGCAAAACCGATCACATCGCCTTTGTCTATAATCACTTCAACAGTATAAACAGAATCTTGAACAACCTCATTTGGGAGGCTGGTAGTTACTTTAATACCATCAGATAGAATAAATGTGATGAATGAAAAAGAAACAAAATTGAAAAGGAGCACAAATGATTTTATCATATCCAAGGGGTTATTGTCCTTGGTATACAAAACTATCCCACTAACAAGGGGCGAAACCCACACGCCAGTGCACTTACAAACAGAATTTTGTTAATTGCCTAGAAGTTAGGTTTCAGCAAATAGCTGTTGTAAAATTCGCAGATGATTTGCGTAGCCTCTTCAGCACTTTCAGCTAAATGGAAAATATTCAAATCCTCAACATTTATATTCTTCTCGGTTAGCATGACATTTTTAATCCAATCAAACAAACCTTGCCAGTAACTTTTCCCTACCAAAATTATTGGGAATTTGGCGATCTTTTTAGTTTGTATAAGTGTCAAAGCTTCGAATAATTCATCTAAAGTTCCGAAACCGCCAGGTAACACAACAAATCCTTGAGCATACTTCATAAACATTACTTTCCTCACGAAAAAGTAATCGAATGTTAGTAATTTATCTTTATCAATGTAAGGGTTTGATTCTTGCTCAAAAGGTAATTCAATGTTTAATCCTACAGATTTACCACCGCCACGTTGAGCGCCCTTGTTGGCCGCTTCCATTATTCCTGGTCCGCCCCCGGTAATTATGCCATAGCCCTCTTTTGTAATGCGAAAAGCAATTTCCTCTGCAAGTTTGAAATACTGATGGTTGTCCTCCGTTCGGGCAGAACCAAAAATAGTTACACACGGACCTATCTTAGCGAGCTTGTCAAATGCTTCTACAAACTCCGCCATTATCTTGAAAATGGCCCATGAATCATTTGATTTTATTTCATTCCAATTTTTAGGGGTGAATTTCTCCCTCGCCTTATCATCTAATTCCATTCTCAGTCTTTTTTTAGTGTGAAACTTAAAATCGAAACAACGATAATTCCGATAAATTCCGTGAAAAGAAATTCATAAAAAGCGATAAAAAAACCAACGGAAAGTGGCTGAGGGTCAGCAAAAAACATATCTCTCATCAAAACTAGAAGAGTAGCACAAACTAAACTAGAGACTACCACTATGTTAAAGCCGCTCAAGCAAACAACTTTAAATGGAAAATAAGCCTGATTTCTCTTTTTTACTGCTTTCAGACTTACAACTAAACCCAATGTCAAGATAGCCAGAACCCTAATAGATTCAACTAGCCAAGACTCAAAACCATGAGAAAACAGCTTTGCCGCAAACAGCGTGCATCCTATCAAAGGACCATATTTTAATGAATCATTCACTTGACAAAAGAATGAACGAAAACCGAGAAAAAAATGGCCTTGAGAAATTAATTGAACTTATTTCATTTTTTCACTAACCCATATTTTACTATCATCGTCTCTGAAAGACGACATGGGAAAAAAGTACTTTACATTGATTTTATTGGGTTTAACAACAAGTTTTATTATGACTTCTTGTGATGAAATAACTCCAAATCCTGAGCCAGAACCTAACCCAATGGACGCTACTTCAAACTATATTTTCACATCAGATGAAGGTGGGAAATATGAGATTTGGAAATTCGAGAACAAAGAGCTAACAGCCATCACATCAAATAGTAACAAAGACAGCTGGTGGCCGAAAATGAGTCCAGATAAATCGTTAATCATTTATTACGAATCGAATTTAAGTAGGAATGTAAATGATTATTCATCGGCTACGTTAAACATAATGAATGCTGATGGGACCAATAAAAAGGAACTTATAGTTTTAGGAACTGACAACAACTTTGATGAGCAAGGTTTAGCCAATTGGAATCATAAAGGAGATAAAATAGTTTTCGCTGCTTTAGAAGATTCACTAGATAATTGGCAGATATATGAATTTGAGCTTTCAACAGGTCAAATTTCACGTATTTCAAAAAACAACTCCAAAAACTACCTCGACCCTGTTTACAGTTTAGATGATGCGTCTGTTTATTGTATCACGACTCCATTTGAAACTTTGGATCAAAATTTATCTGAAGTTTTCGAGATATTGATTGAAAATGGTGATGAAACAAGATTAACCGATAATAATACAAGAGATCATCACCCTTGTCTTAGTCCAGATGGTACTAAATTAATTTTTGAATCACTGGTAGATGAGTCGTATCTATCGATTGGAAAATGGGATATTAGACAATATAACATCGCTAGCCATTCGGAGACTTCGCTCATATCTGAAGATGGCATTAGACTTTTCCCACAGTACTCTGAAGATGGAAATTCAATCTATTTTACTGAGTTAAAAATAGAGACCGCCTCTCTGGGCATTGGTGCATATGAAGTTGACTCTAAAACTTTTTTATCCTTAGAGTCAGTGGGAAACAATGCATTGAATGTTTCTCCTTACTAAAATTGATTTTCTTTTGGCTCAAACATTACATTTGAAAACAAATAGAATTTAAGCTATGAGTTTTGTAATGGACGAAGCGAAAAAAGAAGAAGAGACAACCCAAAAAATGGGTGATCAAGCAATGATCAGTCGCAGTTACCTTGAAAAGCGAACCGTGTTTTTATGGGGCGGTGTAGATGATGATACAGCAAAGCATGTTATTGACAGACTTATGTATTTAGAATCTGAGAAACCAGGCGAACCAATCAATTTTTACATCAACTCACCAGGAGGTTATGTTACCTCTGGAATGGCAATTTATGATGTAATGCAGATGATTTCATCTCCAGTTCACACTATTTGTATGGGACTGGCTGCATCAATGGGTTCAATACTTTTATCAGGTGGTGAAAAAGGACATAGAAGCGTTTTTAAACATGGTCGTGTAATGATTCACCAACCAAGTTTGGGTGGTTATCAAGGGACTGCAAGCGACATTGAAATCCAGACCAAAGAAATCATCAAAACAAAAGAACTTGGAGCGAGAATTTTAGCCGATAACTGCGGAAGAAATTTTGATGATATTATGAAAGATTTCAATCGTGATTTCTGGATGACAGGTCAAGACGCGGTAGACTACGGAATCGTAGATAGCGTGAAAGACAGCATTTAATTTTTAAGCTGAGTCTGGTTTATATATCAGACTCAGCTCTTCACTCCCCACAAAATCTTTATATGCAAGCAGCCTCTCTCAAAGTGTTTGTGATTGATGATGATGACATTTATCAATATTTGACACAAAAAGAACTAGAGAAATCTGAACGTGTTAAAAGCATTAGCATTTTTTCAGATGGAAGAAAAGCGCTCAATTTCTTGCATGAATTTGGATCAGATGCTAGTAAGGTTCCTAACATTATTTTCCTTGACGTCAATATGCCCATCTTAAGTGGATGGACATTCATTGAAGAATTTAAATCCCTTAATATCGTCAACAAGGCAGATATTAAGATATATATGATCAGTTCTTCTTTTGATAGACGTGATATTGAAAAAGCAGGTGAGTATGAAGAGATAGCTGATTATTTGGTTAAGCCTGTTAGTAGACTTCAAATTGCTTCTATTTTAGACAAAAATGAGAAGAAGCCATAATATTATTTCCCTCCTTCTCTGATAGCAGTATACTTAGTGGTGTTGGCAGGATCTAACGTCTCTAAAACGGGAATTAGCTCATTCTTTTCAGCAGGCTCGGCTTTCGAGAATAGCTTAATTATTTCATCGTTTTTTGCTGTGAAAAAGAGCCTTACATTGAATGAATTAGGCTCCTTAGCATGCACTTTCTCAATCATTCGAATCGCTTTCAACACCTCGATCCTCCCCTTTTGCACGTTATCGCTCATCTGATCAAAACCCTTTCGATGGTAAGCGTAATTACATTCTCGTAATGGCTTAAAACGGGGATCTAAATAATTCTGCACGAACCAGTAGCGATTGTTTCTACTCGAAAATGCTTGCCAACCTGCCTGTCCCGAGCTGGCTGAATTGTTTACAATTTGCTGCGCTTTTTGCCAATGCGCCTGCCCCCCAAGCAACGAAAATGAATCATAATCCATAGCTAATATCACATAAGCATAGTAACCTAAAACACTGGTGAGCTCGGTGATATATGCATTGTCGCTATAATCAAGTACATCAAATTGCAGGTATTTGAACATGATTTTATCATCTTGATACCTGAATAGATTGGTACTGTGAGTTGAGCCATAAACGGGCCTGCTTGAGCTAATTTGAAAGGTAGCCTCGTATTGATCTGTACTCAATTTCTTATCTATCTGAATCAAAATAGAACATTCGATGCGTTCAGATGGTGCGTACTTGTCGTTTGTCCATCGTCTGTTATTCATGAATTCGTAAACCGATCGCTGCAAAGCATCAAAAATGACCTTATCGCCATTTGCCACCTGCTGGCTATTAACTTGAACCGAACAATTAAGTTCTTGAGAAAAAGCGAGTGATGGAAGTAGAAAAAGAATCAGCGCAAGAGGGCTAAAAAAACGACTCAACTTCGTTTGCAATATCAACGGCAACATCTTCTTTGTTTTTAAGAGAAAATTCTTTGATCGATTCATGAAACACGAATGTAACTTTATTGGTATCTGTCCCGAAACCCGCTCCTTTATCATTTAGGCTATTTAACACAAGCATGTCAAGGTTCTTTCGCATTAACTTTGACTTTGCATTGGCTAGTTCGTTGTCAGTTTCAAGTGCGAAACCAACGAGCTTTTGATGTTTTTTATTGCTTCCCAAATACTTTAAGATATCAACCGTAGGCGTCAACTCAATGACATTGATTTCGGTGCTTTCTTTTTTCATTTTTTTAGTGGCAACAGTTTTTGGCGTATAATCTGCCACGGCAGCTGCCATAATTATCAAATCACAATCATCAAACCTAGAAACGGTAGCATCAAGCATATCTTTTGCTGAAACTACTCGCAAAGTCTCAACATTGGCTTGAGATACTTGAGACGATGGCCCACTCACCAAAGTAACAATGGCACCTCTACCAGCCAATTCATCTGCTATTCGATAACCCATTTTGCCACTAGAATGGTTACCAATAAAGCGAACCGGATCAATTGCCTCATAAGTAGGTCCGGCTGTTACAATTACCCTTTTGCCACTTACCTTGTATTTTGTAGAAAAATAAGCAGTAGCAGCAGCAATAATTTCTTCTGGTTCTGCCATCCTGCCCTTTCCAACTAGGCCGCTGGCCAAACTTCCTTCACCTGCATCTAATACATCAATATGCTTGGTGCGAAGAGTATCGAGATTTTGTTGGGTTGTAAAATGTGAATACATATCCAAATCCATCGCAGGAGCTACCATCACTTTACAATCGGCACTAAGGTAGGTTGCTATAAGTAAATTGTCGCAATTACCCGAAACCAATTTAGATAAGGTATTTGCACTTAATGGAGCGATTATAAACAAGTCTGCCCATTTACCTAAATGCACATGATTTACCCATTCTCCATTTTCTTTATTCTTGAAAAATGAGGAATAAACTGGGTTTTCTGATAGTGTAGAAAGTGTGGTCGGTGTAACAAAATCAAGGGCGGAGTCAGTGAGAATCACTTTGACTTCCGCCCCTAGTTTTTTCAATTCACGAGTAAGTAGAATTGATTTATAAGCTGCAATACTTCCCGAAATTCCAAGGAGTATTTTTTTATTTTTTAGCATTACTGCTAGCAGAAATTACTCAGCAGTTGGGTTTGCCTCTTCTTCAGGTACTCTAAAATATACCTTACCTGCTAACAATTCTTCCATTGCAAGAGCAGTTGGCTTTGGCAAACGCTCATACATTTTAGAAATTTCAATTTGCTCACGGTTCTCGAAAATTTCTTCTAAACTATCTGTTACTGAAGCAAATTCTTGAAGTTTTGAATCTAATTCTTGCTTTAATTGAGTACCAATTTGGTTAGCTCTTTTAGCAACAATACTAATGGCTTCATAAACGTTTGCTGTGTCAGCTTCAAGCAATACAACATCACGTGTTACAATGCTCGCAGGAGCTTCCATTTTCTGATATTCTTTCAATAAATCCATGTTCGATTATTTTTTTGCAATCTCCAATTTCGAAATCAAATCAGCATGCATATCATCAGCATCCTTAATTTTTTTACTCTCCGGAAATCGACTGGCAAAAGTAGTATAAGCCTTGATAGCCTCTTCAATTCTCTCAACTTTTTTATTTTGCACACTATTAATGGCAAGCAAATAGGCCGAATGCATAGATGCAAATTGCACTTCTTCTTTATGTTGACTGTTAGGATAGCGCTCTAGGAATGTATTTAAAGAGGTTGTTGCAGCCCGATAATTTTCCATTTTATAATAAAGCATGGCTGCTTTATACTCCTTAAGCTCAATTTTGTCTCTTAATTCATCAATGAACATATTCACAGAATCAATTTTTCCACTTTCAGGATAATCAATTGCAAATTTTTGAAACGAGCGCATTGCTATCAGCGTTTCTCTTTGGTCTAAAGAATAAGATGGTGACATCTTATAGTTGCAAAAAGCAGCCAAGTATTGACACTGTTCAGAATAAATGGAATTTGGATAATTTCTGTAAAACTGTGTAAAACGATGTTCGGCTAATATGTAGTCTTTCATATTAAAATCACACATTACCTGATAATATGAAATGCGTTCACCTTTTTCGGTGCCTCGGTATACTATGTTAAGCTGTTCAAACAAAGGATAAGCTCTTGTGTATTTTCCGTCTTTGTAGAGTTCTAAAGCAGTATCATATTTTTTTTGATTGTCTCCACTTTTCAACACTGCGCGGTATTCTGAGCAAGAACTCAACAACAGCAATAAACCAATCAAACCGAGAAATAACCTATTTTTCATAAAGCCTGCAAAACTAAAACAGTATCCGATTATAACGTGTTAATAAATGCTTTGGTACATTAACATGGAATTGAAGTATGAATATACTTATCCTTAAATTTGCCGATTCTTTAAAGAAATATTAAAAACCCAAAAGATGAAAGACATTTTTGAAAAGATACGTGAAAACCGCGGACCACTAGGACAGTATAGCAATGTAGGTCATGGATATTTTTTCTTTCCGAAACTGGAAGGTCCGATCGGCAATCGTATGAAGTTTAGAGGAAAAGATGTACTTACTTGGAGTTTGAACAACTACTTAGGTTTAGCAAATCACCCTGAAGTGCGCGAAGCTGATGCAACAGCATCTGCAGAATGGGGGTTGGCCTACCCAATGGGAGCCAGAATGATGTCTGGAAACTCCAATTACCATGAACAACTTGAAGCTGAACTAAGTGCATATGTTAAGAAAGAAGATTCAATTCTTTTAAACTACGGTTATCAAGGTATGGCTTCGGCTGTTGATGCTTTAGTTGATCGTAATGATGTTATAGTTTACGATAGCGAATCTCATGCCTGTATTATGGACGGAATGAGAATGCACATTGGTAAGCGATTTGTTTTCCAGCACAACGACATGGAAAGCTTAAAAACCCAATTAGAAAGAGCAACTAAACTAGTTGAAAGCACTAATGGCGGTATTTTGGTAATTACTGAAGGTGTTTTCGGTATGGCTGGAGACCAAGGTAGATTAAAAGATATTGTAGATCTTAAAGGTCAATACAACTTCCGCTTATTTGTGGATGACGCCCACGGGATTGGAACAATGGGTCCAACAGGTGCAGGAACTGGCGAAGAGCAAGGTTGTATGGATGGGATCGATGTTTACTTTGGAACTTTTGCAAAGGCATTTGCTTCTATTGGTGGTTTCATATCTTCGGAAGAAAAAATTATTGAATACCTAAGATACAATACGCGATC